>JBJESR010000286.1:0-6671 GCA_051882895.1 Lentihominibacter sp. | reverse complement strand
ATATCAGAGATAAAAGGTTGTCTCGGCAGCCTTTTTTCTCTATCTGAAGCAATTCCGAAACTCAGGCGCCCTCACCGACCCCGGCTGCAGGACGCTGTACACTTTACAGACGAAAGGAAATAAAGACAATGGCTTTAAGAAGTGATAAAGTAACCAAGGGTGTGGAAAAAGCTCCTATGCGAAGCCTTTTCTACGCTATGGGATATACAAAGGAAGAACTTGAACGCCCGCTTATCGGTGTGGTTTCTGCCAAGAGCGAAATCGTTCCTGGTCATATGCACCTGGACAAAGTGGCTGAGGCTGTCAAGGCCGGTGTAAGAATGGCCGGCGGAACTCCTATTGAGGTTCCTGCCATCGGCGTGTGCGACGGTATCGCTATGGGACACATCGGCATGAAGTACAGTCTGGCAAGCCGTGAGCTTATCGCTGACAGCGTTGAAACAATGGCTATGGCTCATGCTTTTGACGGACTCGTACTGATTCCGAACTGCGATAAAATCGTACCTGGTATGATTATGGCAGCTGTAAGAATGAATATTCCTGCAGTAGTATGTTCAGGCGGTCCGATGATGTCAGGTCTTGTCAAGGGCGAAGAAACAAGTCTTTCGAGAATGTTCGAGGCTGTCGGTGCCAGAAAGGCCGATATCATCAGCGATGAAGAGCTCCTGGAATTCGAAGAGAATACATGTCCGGGCTGCGGCTCATGCTCAGGTATGTACACTGCCAACAGCATGAACTGTCTCTCAGAAGCAGTAGGTATCGCACTGCCCGGCAACGGTACCATCCCTGCTGTTGACAGCGGTCGTATCAGACTTGCCAAGCATGCGGGAATGGCTATCATGAACCTGGTGGAAAAGGACATCAAGGCTCGCGATATCATCAACGAGAAATCACTCAAAAACGCTCTGGCATGCGATATGGCTCTGGGCTGCTCATCAAACAGCGTGCTCCATCTGCTGGCTATCGCCAACGAGGCCGGTGTTGAGCTGAATCTGGATATCTTCAATCAGTTCAGTGCCAAGGTTCCTAACCTCTGCCATCTGGCTCCTGCAGGCGACACTCACATGCATGACCTGAACCGTGCCGGCGGACTTATGGCTGTTTTCAGCGAACTGACAAAGAAGGGTCTCATCGACGAAAGTCTCATAACTGCTACCGGCAAGACTGTCGGTGAAAACATCAAGGGTGCTTATGTCAAGAACTACGACATCATCAGACCTATCGACAAGCCTTACAGTGAGACAGGCGGTATCGCGGTAATGTGGGGCAATATCGCTCAGGACGGATGCGTTGTAAAGAGAAGTGCTGTGGCTCCTGAAATGCTGAAGCACAGCGGTCCTGCGAGAGTATTCGACTGCGAAGAGGATGCTATCGATGCTATCTACAATGGAAAGATTGTTGACGGTGATGTGGTTGTTATCAGATACGAAGGCCCTAAGGGCGGTCCCGGCATGAGAGAGATGCTCAACCCTACAAGTGCTCTTGCCGGAATGAAGCTGGACAAGACTGTTGCTCTCATCACTGACGGACGTTTCAGCGGCGCCAGCAGAGGTGCTTCCATCGGTCATGTATGTCCTGAAGCTGCTGCAGGCGGCAACATCGGACTGCTGCAGGAAGGCGATATCATCGAGATCGATATCCCGAACGCTTCCATCAATGCCAAGGTTTCAGATGAGGAGTTCGCTGCAAGACGTGAAGCTTATGTAGCGCCTGCTCCGAACGTGACAAGCGGCTGGCTTGCAAGATACATGAGAAATGTTGATTCATCAGCTAAAGGTGCTGTAATGAAATAGAGATAGAAACTGAGGGACCGGTTCTCACAGCGCCATTAATTATAGCATTGGGAGAACCGGTCCCTTCTTATAATTTCCCATTTTGCTTCTGATTGGAAATTGTGGATCACTGAGAATTTACGAAATCAGCAGATCCAGACCACCATTTCGTAAAAAAGATCTTGTAAATGCAAATATTTGGCACTGATGTGCACTTTTTAATTGCCTTATATTTATATTGTTGGTAATAAATGTGATATTCGTTTCGAAAATATCACTTCTGCAGTCCTGTTTCGAAACAGGAATTTTCAAATTTCTGGGAATTGATTAAAACTGTTTCGAAACAGCATGTAAAAATATCGATTTTCGAAAGTTCTCAGGACCAGTCAGGCTACTTAAATAAACATTAAACTACTACCCAGCTGCGGCTACTGCTTCTCGCACCTGATGGTCACTCGCGACTGACCTCCCAGAGTGCATGTAAACAGTGTCAGATCCCATTCTCCTGATTTCATCTCCTCCACTGCCGTCGGCTTCAGTGTCTCCAGCGATACTACTCTGTATCGGAACACGTTTCCTGCCATGTCTGTCAGTATTATCTCATCATCCGGTCTGAGCTTTCCTATACTGCCGAAGTGCTGGCGGTAATTGTGGGCTGCTATAACCAGATCATCCTTATATGCGCTGCCCGAGTATCTGCATGGCGCTATCCTGAGCCGCTCATAGCTCCAGTCGCTTATCACAGGCAGCGTCACTCCTATTGACGGCATTTCTATGACGGCCACATACAGATTGCCGTCTATTTCTTTAGTGGGCATCTCCATGTCAGGATTCATCAGATATTCAGGTATCTCCCCTGCCTGCTGTGCTCCTGTCTCTATCTGTGACAGCACCTCCTGCGCCGCATTTGCCGCTCTCATACTGTCCCATACATTGTAAAGGGTAATGCAAAGGGCTGCTGTCAGCATCAGCAGCCCGATGGTTATGAATATCTTTCCTTTTTTCTTCGTTCTCACTATTCCGAACCTCTTCGTCTCAGTAATCCTATTATTATGCATCCCAGTCCTGTCACAATCAGCACCGGTACCGGCCACCACAGCACTCCTGTCTGCGGCAGTTTATCAGTTTCCGGGGGCAGCACCGATGTGTTGGTGATGGTGTAGTCTGTACCGGAGCTGGATACACTGCAGGTGTAGCCTGCTGTTTCGGTCTCTGCGATTCTGTAGTCATGACCCTGCTCTGCTTCCCAGGAATATCTCCAGCTGTTCTCTTCTGACAGCTTCACTGTATCAATCACTTTACCGTCTCTGTAAAGCTGCACGGTGATGCTTTCGGGTCTGTCCTGCTGCCGTCCTGCATCATCCCATACCTTGTGCACATTAAGCTTCAGAGGCTCTTTTTCTATCGCCCCTGCCCTCAGCTTAAGCACTGACGTTACATCATAGTTCCACTTTTCCGAATTCTGATCCCTGTCCGGCAGAGAAATCATAAACGGTGATGAGCTGTACACGTATTTCCCGTTGCTGTATGTCGAAGCATCCACCAGGTACAGTCCTGCTTTGAGAGATCTGAAGGTGATTATTCCGGATGTGTCCAGCTTGCCTTCGGCACTGGCATTTATCCCGTCTCTCGCCACATATCCGCTGAGGGTCTGCGCCAGATCAGCCCAGCCCTGACTGTCGAGACCGTTCACTTTCAACTTGTAGCTTGCGAAACTGCCTGTCAGTGTGAACTGTGCCGTGTCGTCGGTATCTGCCACTCTGTAGATGTCAAAGGTCATCCCTGCGGCTCCTGTATCTGTCCCTCCTCTGACTCCTGTGTCTGCCATCTTAAGGGTCAGGCTCACAGACCTGTTCAGGTCGATCCTGTCGATGGCTGATGCCTGCACCGGCACCAGCAGCGCCAGCAGCAGCGTTACTATGATGGCGGTTCTTATTCTCTTTCCTCGCATTTTACTGTCACCTCCGTGAGATGGTTATTTCTTAAGCTTCCTTATGATATTCTGTAATATCCCGGCTCCTGATTTCACTTTTTCTTTCCTGCGTCTTGTCTTCACCAGCAGATATATGAGGAGTGCCAGCAGCATCGGTATCGCTGCCACCGGTGTCACTATCACCGGGTCTATCTGCATCGCATCTGCCGTGACTCGTCCTGAATTATCTATGTTGGCTATCCTGTGTCCTCTCACCAGCAGTCTGTGGGTGTTGACCCCGTAAGGCGTGCAGGTCATGAGAGTGCAGTAGTCCTTGCCTTCTACTATCCGCAGCTCCTCTGTCTCCTCCGGCAGCACTATGCGTATCTGGTCGACTTCATAGGTGAGGGTCTCTCCCAGCACGTTAAGCATGAATATGTCCCCTTCTTCCAGCTGGTCAAGGTTTGTAAAGAGCTTGGCGCTGGGAAGTCCTCTGTGTCCTGAGATGACGCAGTGGGTGCTTTCTCCTCCGACAGGAAGGGATGTCCATTCGAGATGGCCGAGGGCCACCTGCAGAACTCCCTCGTCGGTGCCGTGATAGATGGGCAAAGTGCACTTTATACCTGGCACTTCTATGTATCCCATGACATCTGTGTCTTCAAGGCGCAGCTGCTTCTCATATTCTGCTTTCTCTGCTTCGCTCAGCTGGTACACGGTTCCCCGGGCTGCAAGCTGCCGGTTGTATTCTCTGGCGGCTTCCAGCAGTCTGTCTTTTTCTCCCGTGTCCAGGGTCTGGACCTCTTTAACGTAGGAGGCGACGGCCCGGGACTGATGCAGGGAATTCCAGTAGTCGCTGATGGTCGGATACAGCAGCAAAGACAGCCCTGCAAGCAATATTATTATCAGTATTATTGTGGTCAGATTTTTTCTCATACTGCAGTGCTCTCCTTACCGCTGCACACCGGGGAAGGCCTGGCCCTCCCGGTGCAGCAGTCAGTTTCTGTTCTGTTTTCGCCTCAGGCGGCTGCGGCCGTCTGAGTTCGGGTGTTATTGCTGGTTTAACGGGTATCTGAGGGTATCCGGGGTGTCCGCGGGATCGTTTCTGATATGTGGTTAAATCGCAATCTTACTTATAACGGTCCGTTAATGTTCCGCGTTTTCGTGCAGTTTTGCCCGCTTCTGCCCGATTTTCGCACATTTTATTTCAATATAAAAATGTATGTGTATGTTTATTCATATTAAGCTGTAATTTCTGCATTAATATGCAGAAATACATATCATTTCACACATTATTTACCCTTATCTCTGCAATCACACTGTTAATATGCGTATCGTGAGCTTCCCACCAGCTTCCGGCTTCTGCAGAACGTGCTAAATTTCTATGATTACTTTCATTAATACACGTTTTCGGGTGCCGGAGCTGATGTGGCATACTCCATGTTATGAATAAATATTACTGCGGCTTAAGCGCTGAAGGTTTCAGGCTTCATCCGCTGAATGTCGCAACGTTGATCAGCTGTGCATACGTCTTCTTGCTACCAGCAGTACTCCGGCTCCTACTACGAGGATTGCTCCGATGATGTAAAGGAGTGTTGTTCCCATGCCGCCTGTTGATGGCAGAGTAGCACCGGATTTATTCTCAATCTTCTGTACCTGCTGATACTGTCCATGGTTTGTTGAAGTTGCACTGCTTGATGTAATCTGTCCATCGGCACCATATGTTGCAGTAATTGTAACAGTAACATCTTCCTTAAGCAGGTTGTACCCTGCAGGTGCTTCAGTTTCGTGAAGGTAATATGTCCCTGAATCAAGCCCCTGGAACTTTGCTTTACCGCTTGCATCTGTTGTTACTTCAGTGATAGTACCAGCCTTGATTGCAGCTGTAACAGCTGCATCATCAGCCTTCTCAATCCATTCTACTTTATCAACTTCTTCGTTGTAAAAATAATATAATTTTTTGCTGTCTACAGTCTTATAAAGTACAAATTTCGCTCCGGCAAGACGATCACCTGATGTTTCATTACCAGTATACTTATCAATCACGATATCGAAATCATATACGTATACAATACTATCCGGGGTTTTACCCTTTGATGTATTATCATTAGGGTTATTTGAATATTCGAGGTTAACTGTATTTGTTTCTTCATCGGTAGTCAGCGCATTTTCATTGATCGTTGCTGAATAGGTTATTACGATATCCTTACCAGCATTAGTTTTCTGGTCTATGAAATTATTAAATGTGATTGTGAATGATTGTCCGTTCTGAGCTACCGTGAAAGCTGCATAAGATTCTCCATCAATTGTAACTGCAACATCATTATTGAACGTGAGTCCTGCGGACATGGTATCGTTCACGATGTATGCATATGTATCATAGCCATCCATTGCAGGAACCTTTGATGTAAGTTTAAAGTTTACAACACTTCCTACATCCTGAGCAGTACCTTTGCCGTTATCAATATCTGCGTTAACGATAACCTTATCAATTGAAGGTGTTGATGACTTTGGTGCTACTTCAACATTTCCAAGAACTTTCAGGATGATTTTAGTTGCGGCGTCATCACCTGTTACAGCTGCTGTATCTTTAACAAGATAATATCCGTCGCCATATACAGTCATAGTATACGGTATACTACTAACACTTGCTGCCGCTGTTGCACTTAAAAAACGGTTCACAGTCTTTGCAAAGGCATCCAATTCATCCCCACTTAAAGTTGCAACAACATCAGCTACAGACTCGGCATCAGTACAGCTGGCAAAGGCGGTATTCTTGTTTAGCTCAGTTAACAGGTTTGCTCCGTCAACACCTGATCCCCATACTATATTTGTGAGTTTACCTTTTGAGATGTCACCTGCAAATACCTGATATGCAGAGTAAGTGTGGCCTGATTTGTCATTGGTTATGGTAATAGTATGCGCGGTATTGTTTGCTGCGAATGCTGTCACAGTTGTTCCAACGCTCATTCCAAGCACCATTACCAATG
>JBJESR010000285.1:4857-6683 GCA_051882895.1 Lentihominibacter sp. | reverse complement strand
TATACTCTCATTTATCTGCACCTTCTTCTGATGCATCTTCTATCAGTACACTCATATGACCTCCGCAGACCATGCCCTCATCTTCAGCTACATCATTGCTCATATCAACTTCAACTACTTCACATTTTCCTGTTCCCATCAGTTCCCTTGCCTTGCTCATGACAGCAGACTCACTGCAGCCGCCTCCGATGGTTCCATAAGTATTGCCTATAAAGTCAACAGCCATCATAGCTCCCGGCTTCACAGGAGTTGACCCGCCTGATTCCAGAACCATCATCACAGCTTTTGCACCTTCACCTTCTGATAGGAATTCGACCATATCCAAATCTACATTTTTCTGAGCAAGAACCTCAGCAGGCTCTTTAATTTCATTTTTTCTTCTATGCTCCACAAGCTGCGCACATATGGATATTGCAATTTCTGCAGGAGTTACAGCCTTTATGTCAATTCCTATCGGAGCATGAACCGATGATACAAGCTCATGCTTATATCCTTCCTCTTCCAGCAGGCTGAAAAGTCCCGCTACACGCCGCCTTGAACCTATCATCCCCAGATATGCAGGCTGGGTACCTTTGAAAATTTCTCTCAGACAGTCTCCATCCCATCGGTGTCCTCTTGTTATTACACATACATAATCTGTATCTCGTATTTTTATCCCTTTTATTGCATCCATAAAATTATCACAAATTACATTCACCGCATCAGGGAATCTGTCTATATTGGCGAAACTGCTGCGGTCATCAGCTACAGTCACATCAAAATCCAGCATTGATGCAATTCTGCACAACGGCTGCGCTATGTGCCCTGCACCCAGAATTATCAGCCTCTCACGAGGAACAAATTTCCTTATATATGTTCTGCTTCCGATGTTTCTGGTAAGGGATGCATTTCCTCCCGTTTCCAGCTTCGCACGTATATTTTTGATTTCTTTGCTTATCATAACTGCTCCTTAAAAAACGCGGTATTATTAACCTACTATTTCAATAGGTTAATAATACCGTGTTTTATTCATTCAGTCAATATATTTCGTATGTTCGCATGGCAGTTTAGACTACTGTCCCATCAGCTCATCCGAAATCCTGATGATTTCCGGTGCAAGCTTTTCTTTCTGCTTTCTGGTAATAAGTGTATATACCGGATACGCAGCGATCACACATATAATGCCGATGATGCCTACAATTATACCTGTAATGAAATATGAATCTGCCCAGACTGTTGTACAGCACATTCCTGTACCTAATATCAGTGAACCGACTATTCCAACAATCAGAGATACAACTGTACCAGGTCTGGTGACACTCTGATCCAGACGTCGCAGCTGTTCCATTTTATCTTCTTCCTGGCCTGGCGGCATGTATTTTTCCCGTATACTCCTGATTTCCTTCTGCTGTGATGCAGAATATGTATAATTGAAGGTTTCTTTCTTTTTATCCATGGCATTATCTCCTCTATCTTTTTTTCTTTATTTTCACGGTAAAGGTGGTTCCCTTTCCTACTTCGCTGATGACAGATATATCTCCCTCTGTTATATCCACTACTCTCTTTACAAGAGCAAGACCCAAACCATTTCCCTGCGTGGCATGGGACGTGTCGCCCTGGTAGAATTTTTCAAAAATATGTCTGCCTACCTCCGGACTGATGCCGCATCCTGTATCAGTCACCTGAACAACAGCCAGACTGTCCTCGGATTTCAGTGACAGCGAAACGCGTCCGCCCGGTTCTGTAAATTTCATGGCATTAGAAAACAGGTTGTTCCACACCAGCGTCAGAAGCTCTGCATCTGATTCCACAAACACTTCCTCCTCAATATCCGTGTCAATTTCAAT
>JBJESR010000285.1:0-4757 GCA_051882895.1 Lentihominibacter sp. | reverse complement strand
TCAAGTCCTGATAATTCCTCTGCCATCCTGTTGATATATCCGATAATTATATCAAAACCTTCCGTGGCTTCTATCCGGCTTGCCTGCTGAATGCGGGCGGAAAAATCACCGTTCATTATCTTTTCTGTGGCCTGTACGATTCTCCTGACAGGGCGGCCGATCATATATCTGCGGCGGATACCATCAACCACCGTGAAAATAATGCTAAGAAACAGCACGTTAAAAAACGTCAGAATCGCTGCATGCCTGACACCTTCAGCAGTATATGTCAATCCCATGGCTTCCCTCAGCTGCTCAGCGAACAGTGCGATACAGCATGTTAAAATAAACGCCATCAGCAGGAAAAACGACAGATAACTCCTGACGGCAAACATCAGCCGTCTTCGATTTGATATACTGTTCTGCCCATTCATTTCACCACCGCCTTATATCCTAGACCATGTACAGTGACGATCTCAAAATCATCACATTCTGAGAACTTATCACGCAGCTTCGTCATATATACGTCCACCGCCCGAAGAGCCGTATTGGAATCCGGATCCCAGAATTCATCCATAAGCTGCGCGCGGGTAAAGGTCTTTTTCGGGTATGACAGTAGCTTGTACAGTATATTGAATTCCCTCATCGTCAGAGAAATCTCCTCATCTTCCAGAACCGCTGTGCGTTCATCTGCATCCAGTACCAGTTTACCTATCTCCAGCCTGTGGCTGTTTGCAATTTTCGCACGCCGCAGCAGTGCGCCGATACGCAGAAGCAGTTCTTCAAGATCTATGGGTTTTACCATATAATCATCTATTCCTGCACTGAATCCCCTCTGTTTTGAAGAAAGGTCATCTCTTGCCGTCATAAACAGCATGGGAATATTTTCATCCAGCTCCCTCACGGTTCTGGCAAATTCGAAGCCATCGACACCGGGCATCATAATATCAGATACTATCAGATCAAAGGTATTCCCATACATAGCGTTATAAGCGTCGTTGGCATCAAGGCATCCTGCAGCCTCATATCCGTTCTGATCAAGAAATGAGCAGACAACCTCATTAAGATCCTTATCATCTTCAACTACCAGTATTCTGAACATAGCGTACACCTCCCGATTTTATATTATTATAACATCCGGATGTTAATATTTTGTTTACGTTTTCATCATTCTCCTCCTCCGGACCCGACTTTTCTGTATTCTTCAGAACCGGAATCAAGTGCCTTTTCCATCATTGACCTTACTGCTTCACTGATCTTTGCCGAATTATGATACCTGACATATTCTTCATCCAGAGTACCGACAAACTCCAGCGATACTTCTGTCTTTTTAAAAGGTGCATTTTTCATAATCTTTTCGGAATTTCTGATGACAGCCACGACGATGGGAGAGCCTGATTTCTGAGCAATTTTGAATGCGCCATTTTTGAATGGCAGCAGCCCTTCGCCTTCATTTCTTCTGCCTTCAGGATAAATTCCTATTACTGCTGTCTGTTCCTTCAGCAGTTTAATGGCCTTCAGTACAGTTCTGGCATCTTTTCGGGAGTTTTCTCTGTCCAGAGACAGACAGAAGGATTTATGCATTACCCTGCCGATCACAGGTATTTTAAAAAGCTCCTGTTTTGCTATAAACCCCGGATTATATTTTCTGAGAGCTCCCATCTCCAGTATCGGATCCATGGCAGATCTATGGTTGCCTACCAGCAGAAATTTCCCTTCCGGCAATATTTCTGTTCCCTTCACTTCCAGTTTTATGTGCAGAAACAATATCAGAGAATCAATAATACGGTTCGCATGAAACCTGAAGACCTTGCTATGTCTGGTGCAGTCCTTTTCCAGATCAACAAATCGTGTGCACAGGAAACATGATAACGCCCACAACAGGTACATAGCTATACAGGCTGAAATACCAATCACAAACACCAGTATAATCTTCATCATCACTCAGCCTCCCTGAAAGCGATACAGCTGTTATGTCCGCCGAAGCCAAAGGAGTTGCTCAGTGCAAGCTTTATATCTGCTTCTCTCGATTCATTGGCGCATATATCCAGATCACACAATGGATCTGCTTTCCTGTATCCTGCAGTGGGCGGCACATGTTTCCTGTTCAATGCCAGAATTGATATGATGGCTTCCACTGCTCCAGCACCGCCGAGCAGATGCCCGGTCATGCTTTTTGTTGAGGAGACCAGACTGTCATAAGCCTGCTGCTCACCCAGAGCTTTTTTGATTGCCAGAGTTTCCATTTCATCGTTTTTGCGGGTCGATGTCCCATGAGCATTGATATATATACGTCCCGGAACTGCTTTAACTCCTTCTAAAGCCAGACTTATAGCTCTTGCCGCACCTTCTGCATCAGGTGACGGTGCCACAATATTAAAAGCATCACAGGTAGAGCCGTATCCGCATATTTCGGCATAAATACGGGCATTTCTTTTTCTGGCGTGATCGTATTCTTCCAGAACCAGTGCTCCTCCTCCTTCACCCATTATAAATCCCTCTCTATCATCATCGAAGGGAATTGAAGCTCTGTCAGCATCCTGAGATTTGCTCAGCGCACGGCAGGCATCAAAGCTTGCCAGTCCTATAGGGTTTATTGCTGAATCCGAACCACCTGCAATGATGGCATCTGCGTGACCATATCCGATCGCCCGGTACGCTTCTCCGATGGCGTTGGTTGAGCTGGCACATGCTGTAATAATCGACATGCAGGATGCCCGGCAGTCATATTTTATCGCAATAAGCCCACCGGCAGTATTAGCTATCATTGCTGGTACTGCAAAAGGAGAAACCCTCGAAGGTCCTTTATCGGCCAGTGTCCTTACTCCATTTTCCAGGGTAGTGAGTCCGCCTACACCTGAACTGAAATATACCCCTATCCGTTCAGGGGCAACTGAGCCGATGATTCCTGAATCCTCCACAGCCTGGCTTGCGGCTCCAACCCCCAGGACTGTATACGCATCATACCTTGCAGCCTCTTTCCTGCTCATATACTGCTGAGGATCGTAATCCCTCACCTCGGCTGCCAGGCTGCAGCCGAATCCCTGCGTATCAAATCTGCTTATCTTTTTTATACCATGCCTTCCATCGATGAGATTCGCCCACATACTCTCAACATCATTGCCGATAGGAGTTACTGCGCCTATTCCTGTCACCACTACTCTGTTCATCGTTGCCTCCAGTTTCTGTTTTTAAGGGCAGTATACCCGGGAGATATTTTAAAAAGGTTTTAGATTTGTTTCGGAAATATTAATAACAATGAAATCAAAATAGCCGGAAAGTTCATTTATCTGAACCTCTCGGCTATGTAAGTATTTGTTTTATAGGAACTGTACCAAATATATCGGCAGGCAATATATGTCTTCATCTTTCACAAAGTCTTTTGTATAAACAAGATATTTATTTAAAATTCTGTCAGAGAATTTCTTTGAAAAAGCATCCAATGAAGCATGTGTTTTATAACCTGATGATTTTACTTCCAATGGACAAACTTTATTTTTTCTTGCCAGCAGAAAATCAATTTCATAATTTCTACGAGTAACTTCATTCATGAATGTATGGTAAAACAGTTCATTTCCATTAGCAGTAAGAATCTGAGCAACTACATTTTCATATAGATATCCCAGATTTGCACTCAGCTTATCGCTCAGCAGTTTTTCGTAAATAATGTTCTCTGTAAAATCTTTATCTTTGAACATTAAAGTAGTAAACAGCCCTGTATCACACAGGAACAACTTGAATTTTGCAAGATCTTTGTTGTTTGACATCCCTGCATTCGGATCATTGGCATGATAAGATACAAGCACCGTCTTAGAATCTTTTAATTCAGCAATAAGTTCTAAAACACTTTCCGCTCTTTCATCTCTTAACACACTTGAAACCTGATACCTTGAAGCGTTTTTATTAAGCTGTGCCGGTATTGCATCAAACAGGTAAGATAACTTACCTGTCGGATCTATCTTCTTAAAATCATCTTCATATAAGTTCAGAATATCTCGTTTTATCTGATCGACTTTCCTGAAATTATTTGTCTCAATATATTCATTTACTGCTTGTGGCATGCCGCCTACCAGCATATATAATCTGAAATCCCTCAGCAGTTTTCTGTTTATCTGATCTCCAACAGGGTTACCCGAATCAAATACTTTCTTCAGTAATGAAATTGTAGTTGTATCTCCAACAGCCCACAGAAATTCTTCATAATCCATTGGATACATGCTTATTTTTCGTTCTTCACTAGGAATAAGTATATCCCTTACATTCCGTTTTATTGATATCAAAGAACCGGTCTCTACGTAGTCATATCTGTGATCTTCTACAAGGGCCTTAATTGCCTGTCTTGCAAGAGGGCACTGCTGTACTTCATCAAAGATAATCAATGATTTTCTCTCATGCAAATCCACTTTATATTGCAATTGTAATTGCAGAAAGAGATAATCCAGATCTGATATATCTTCAAAAAGCGTTTTCACATTTTTCGACGCTCTTGAAAAATCAATTAATATATAGCTCTCATATTCATTTTTAGCAAATTCTTCAACGACCGTTGATTTGCCGACTCGTCTTGCTCCTTCTATAAGAAGAGCAGTCTTACCATCAGATTCAGTTTTCCACTCTAAAAGCTTATCATATATCTTTCTTCTGAACATTAAATCAACCCCTGACCACAAAATCGCACTTTTTATTTTCGCGATTTACCACAAAATCGCTATTTTTATTTTCTTATTTTACCACAAAATCGCTGTTTTTATCAATCCTTTTGTAGAAGTCAAAAAAAA
>JBJESR010000284.1:0-1522 GCA_051882895.1 Lentihominibacter sp. | reverse complement strand
CGCGGAATGCTGGGATACATAAGGGCAAATGAATCAGAAGAATATCTGCTCAATACAGATATGACAATAATGGAAATCTCTGAAGCATGCGGTTTCTCTGATGTGAAATATTACTATACAACCTTCAGGAAATGGTACAAGTGCACCCCGAAACAGTTCAGAGACAGGTATGGTGAAATCACCGATGCAGATATCAGGTACCTGCCCCTTGAAAGCATAGACGCACTGGTGAACGATCTTATGAAGATTCACTTTATGGAAACCTACGCCGGATAGCAAAAAGACAAAATCAATATTTTTTTAAACTTTTAAACACGAAAACGTCAATAATAACGTCGTTTACGTGTTTTATTTTTTGGGAAAAGACGTTAAAGGACATTGCCTCGAAGTCCTTTATCATTGTATTATAACCAAAACAGATACGATTATCTGCGTCTGTGCATTGATATTCCGGACCACAGAACGATAACACCGCCCAGAATAAAAAGCACAACTGACTTGTTCACAGGAACTGATGAAACAATCCCTGCAGCAATCAGAGCCGCGAACACCAGAACACAGATTCCGGCTATAAGACAAATAACATTCACTACATTTTTAATATCCATGACAAACCCGCCTTTCTGTTGAGCATACTCTAACTTATAGAAATGCATTTGTCAAATACTTAATACAACAGTTTATAAATTTCAGTTTTTATATTATTTATTACAGGAGGTAAAGTTATGAACGAATTACAGAACCAGGGCGAACTGAAAAGAACGCTGAGTTTACCGCTTCTTATCGGTTTCGGTCTTGCATATCTGGCTCCAACGGTAGTATTCAACTACTACGGAATCTGGACATGTGCAGATGGAACCGCAGGGCACTATCCGCTGGCACTTCTTATAACCACAGTGATGATGCTGTTCACAGCATACAGCTACACTCACATGGTAAAGGAATTCCCTCAGGCAGGTTCGGCTTACGTATATGTAAACAAATCTGTACAGCCGCATATAGGCTTCCTCACCGGATGGGTTATGATACTGGATTATCTCCTCCTCCCTATGATATGTTACCTGCTTCTGGGAATCTATATCAATGAATACTTCCCGTTCCTGCCTGTATGGCTCATCGTGATCATCTGCGCAGGACTCGGTGCACTGTTCAATATCATCGGTGCTAAGACAGCATCCTTTGTTGACTCGATTATAATCGCAGCACAGCTGATTTTCACACTGGTAACCATAATCCTCTGCATTATGTACGTATGCGATGGCGGAGGGTCAGGCTCGATAATATCCGCCAAGGCCATCTACGACCCTGAAACGTTCAATTTCACTGCTGTTTTGAATGCATCAGCAATCCTGTGCGTATCCTTCGTCGGATTTGATGCTGTCACAACAATGGCAGAAGAAACCAAGGACCCGCAGAAAGTTATGACACCTGCAATTCTCGGAGTCTGCATCGGTGCCGGAATAATGTTCTTTATCACAGCTTACTTCATGAACATCGCATGGCCTGAAGCTGTTACCGAAAT
>JBJESR010000283.1:0-6738 GCA_051882895.1 Lentihominibacter sp. | reverse complement strand
TTTTTCTGCCATTTTGCTTCGATTTCGCTGAAATTGTACCTGTCTAACATTATTCGTCCTCCAATTAATTGATCCTCTGGATGTCACAGTCTCCCCAGATTTTTTCAATACTATATTTATCTCTCATTTCCATAGTCATGATATTGACTATAATATCACCATAATCCATCAGTATCCAGCCTGAGGCTTTTTTACCTTCAACACTTTTAGGGAATATTCCTGCAGGCTCGAGGGCATCTTCCACGTTATCCACAAGTGCACCCATCTGTCTCTCACTGTTTGTAGATGCCAGTACAAAATAATCTGCGAACGCAGCTTTTCCTGAAATGTCTATCAGCACCACATCCAGTGCTTTTTTATCATCCAGAATTGCGGCAACCTTAGCTGCTAAATCTTTAGGTTCCATCATAATTTCAGTTTCTCCTTTAAATCATCTCTTGCTTCTATAGTATCAGGATCAAGATAATCACCTGTTCCTTCAATATATTCGATCGTTCGTTCCAGTGAATTTATACAGGCTCTGTCCAGATCAACATATGCCAGTGCACGGGTTTCATCAACTGTAGGATATGTCCGTCCCGGTTCGATTGCATCAGCCAGAAAAATGATTTTTTCAAATACCGACATTCCGGCTCTTCCTGTTGTATGATAGGAAACTGCATTGATTATCTCCTCATCATCTATGCCGTAATCCTTTTTCAGTATTTCTGCAGCCACTTTGCCATGTGACAGATTAGGTCTGTCGATAAGAGTTCTGGGCAGTCCCAGCTGTCTAATATACATATTGAGAACTGCAGTACTCATGCCTCTGCACATGTCATGGCATAATGCTGCGAATCTGGCTTTTTCTATATTCTGTCCGTATCTTTGTGCCAGCCTGTCTGCTTCCTGTACTACGGAGTACGTATGTGTCAGACGTTTTTCTTTGAGATTGCACTCCAGATATTCTTTTATCCTCTGAGTCAGTTCACTGAAACTGTATTCAGCAATAGTATGTTCAGTTTCTGTAAAGACCATGCTCTGTAATATACCTTTCCACTTCAGCAGGTATCAGATCCCCGGCCGGTACGCCCTGCTCAAGTCGTTCTCTTATTTCTGTAGATGAAATGTCAAGCTGTGTATTGTTAAGAAATATAATTTCAGTACCATACCTGTTTCTTATCCTGCTTACACATTCATCCAGTTCTTCCTGTCTGTACCCCGGTCTTGTTCCTATAATATAGGAAAATTCCCGCAGAAGTTCAGAAGAATTCTTCCATTGTTCTATTTTAAGGAAGGAATCTGTACCCGTTATAAAATACAGTCTGGTATCCTCCCCCATCATACGCCTCATTGCTCTCATTGTCAGATAAGTGTATGAAATCCCTTTTTCCTCAAGCTCATATTCTGAAATTTCAAGTCCTGCAATGTCTTTCAAGGCAAGCTTCAGCATTTCAAGTCTATGCTCTCCCGAAGCTGTTTCCCTGTCCAGCTTGAAGGGCTGATGTGCTGCCGGTATGAAAATCACTTTGTCAAGACCTGCCTGCTCCATAGCATCCTGAGCCAGACCGATATGCCCCAGATGTACAGGATCGAAGGTTCCTCCGAAAATTCCTGTTCTTTTCAATACAGTCTCTGTTACCACTTTATCGGACGACCTTCCTTCTTCCATCGTCTGAATTCCGCTGTAGCTGTAAAAATTGCATCAGAAGACGAGTTGAGTGCTGTTTCACATGAATCCTGCACTACTCCGATGATAAATCCTACACCTACAACCTGCATGGCAATATCGTTGGATATTCCGAACAGACTGCATGCCAGCGGAATGAGAAGCAGTGAACCGCCTGCAACACCTGAAGCGCCACATGCAGATACAGCAGCAATAAAGCTGAGCAGCAGTGCCGTAGCGAAGTCCACCTGAATTCCCAGAGTATTTACTGTGGCAAGGGTAAGCACAGTGATTGTTATGGCCGCCCCTGCCATATTTATCGTAGCACCCAGCGGAATAGAAACAGAATACTGTTTCTCATCCAGCCCCAGATTTTCACATAATGACATATTTACCGGAATATTCGCAGCTGAGCTTCTTGTGAAAAATGCCATTATTCCGCTGTCCTTGATACATTTAAGGACAAGAGGATAAGGATTCTGTCTGATGTTGATGAACACGATAAGCGGATTCAGAACAAACGCAACAAA
This sequence comes from Lentihominibacter sp., assembly GCA_051882895.1. Classification (GTDB taxonomy): domain Bacteria; phylum Bacillota; class Clostridia; order Peptostreptococcales; family Anaerovoracaceae; genus Lentihominibacter. The sequence goes on along the minus strand of JBJESR010000283.1, from coordinate 4,560 downwards.
AAGCATACATCCAACAAGTACCAGAATGATATGTCCATATGAACTAAGTGCCTGTATTCCTGTTTCAGAAACTGTGACAAACACGAGTCCCAGAATACCGAAAGGTGCGAAGTTTATTACCCATCTGATTGCAGTAGCAAATGCATCAGAAATACTGCCGATAACTCCTATGGTAGTTTCTCCGGCTTTTCTCAGCGCTAATCCGAGAATGACCGCCCATGCCAGAACGCCGATATAATTGGCATTCATCAGTGCCGAAACAGGATTATCTACCACATTCATCAGCAATGTCTGTATCACTTCTCCGATACCTTCCGGTGCAGTTCCCTCGGCAGTTTCCGTCAGAGTCAGCACTGACGGGAACATAAAGCTTGCAGCAACTGCTGTGAGAGCAGCCATAAAAGTGCTGATGAGGTACAGAATAATAACTGTTTTCATGTTGCTTTCCGCAGAGTCCTGCTTGTTGGAAAGGGAATGCATTACGAGGAAAAAGACAAGCAGAGGCGCTATTGCTTTGAGTGCCCCTACAAACAGATCCCCAAGAATGCCGATAACAGAAGCTCCGGGTACCACAAGTCCTAAAACAATTCCAATGATAAGACCTGCGATGATTCTCTTGATGAGACTTATCTCAGTCCATTTTTTTACAATATTCATTTTACCATTCAATCCTTAATTTATTCCACAAAATCAGATATTCAGCCAGACTACCTGAGCCTGATGCCCAGCTCCTCCAGCTGCTGCTCCTCAACCTCACCAGGAGCCTCGCTTACCATACACTGAGCGTTCTGGTTCTTAGGGAACGCTATGACTTCTCTGATGGATTTTTCTCCGGTAAGAAGCATGACAAGTCTGTCGAGGCCATATGCCAGTCCGCCATGAGGAGGGGTTCCGTATTTGAAAGCTTCCACCAGGAAACCGAATTTCTCGTCAATTTCCTCCTGGGACATGTCGAGGGCTCTGAACATATCCTCCTGCATATCTCTGTCATGTATTCTTATACTTCCTCCACCCAGTTCTACACCATTAAGAACGATATCATATGCGTTGGCCTTGGCTTTTGTCGGATCTGTTTTGAGCAGATGAGCATCCTCAGCCTTTGGTGATGTAAACGGATGATGCATTGCATGATAGGAATCAGTTTCCTCATCATACTCGAAGAGAGGGAAATCAACTACCCACAGCAGATTATACTGATTATCATCCAGAAGACCCAGTTCTCCTGCAATATGCCGTCTCAGGAATCCCAGACTGTCAAATACGACTTTATTCTTGTCAGAAATAATAAGAATCAGGTCGCCGGCTTCCGCCTTCATCGCATCAGCTATTTCCTGCAGCTGTTCCTGTGAGAAGAATTTATTGACAGACGAAGTGACCTCGTTATCGTTCACCTTCATCCATACCATGCCCTTTGCACCATAGCTTCTGACAGCTTCCGTAAGCTTATCTATCTTCTTTCTTGTGTATTTATCTGCTGCTCCTGTGATGCATATACCACGTACGCTGCCGCCGGCTGCAATGGCATCTGTAAACACCTTGAAATCACACTCTCTGACAAGTCCTGTAATATCGTTGAGTTCAAACCCTACTCGCGTGTCCGGCTTGTCACTTCCGTATCTTTCCATTGCTTCCTCATAAGTTATTCTAGGGAAAGGAGTCTGGATATCAACGCCCTTCATTTCCTTGAAAACTCTCTTGAGATAGCCTTCCTGAACTTCAATGACATCATCTACATCAACAAACGACATCTCAAGGTCGATCTGTGTAAACTCAGGCTGCCTGTCTGCACGAAGGTCCTCATCCCTGAAGCATTTCACCACCTGCATATATCTGTCAGTCCCTCCCACCATGAGGAGCTGCTTGAACATCTGTGGTGACTGAGGAAGCGCATAGAATTTACCATTGCTCACTCTGCTTGGTACAAGATAGTCTCTGGCTCCCTCAGGTGTGGATTTGATAAGCATAGGTGTCTCGACCTCTGTGAAGCCGTTTTCTGAGAAGTAATCTCTTGTCAGCTTCACAAGATTATGACGAAAAGTCAGATTATCCTGCATCTTCTTTTTCCTGAGGTCAAGATATCTGTACTTGAGTCTGAGATTGTCATCGACATTATCATCATCCTTGATGTAAATAGGCGGTGTATCCGCTTCCGAATATATGATGAGATCGTCAGCAAAAACTTCTATTTCACCTGTCGGCAGTTCCATGTTCTTGGACTCCCTTTCAAGAACCTCACCTTTGATGCCTACAACATATTCACTTCTTAATTTATCAGCTCGCTCAAAGAGCTCCTGAGGTATCTTGTCGTTGAAAACCACCTGGGTAATACCTGTCTTATCTCTGACATCACAGAAAATAAGACCTCCAAGATTCCTTCTCTTCTGAATCCAGCCGTTAAGAACGACTTTTTCTCCTATATTTTCTTTTCTCAGATCTCCACACATGTGAGTTCTTTTAAAAATTCCCATTCCACTTCTCCTGTATTAAAAATAATGTATCTATTTCATAAGCTCTTCAACTATACTTTCCATAGGGACATTGACCTGCTGGGAGGTTGCCATGTCCTTAATGGCAAAGCTGTTTTTCTCCAGCTCATCCTGTCCTATTACAACGGTTTTTCTGGCATTAATTCTGTTGGCATACTTGAACTGATTCTTGATGTTTCTGCCCATGATATCCATCTGCACAGCGATACCCTGTTTTCTTAACTCTCTCATGAGTTTCAGACCTGCAGCCTTTGCATCATCTCCCATTACTGCGATAAACACATCTGCTCCGGAAGGCTCAGGAATCTCCACACCGCAGGCTTCCATAGTCAGCAGCAGGCGCTCTTTGCCAAGTCCGAATCCTACACCCGGTGTAGATGGACCTCCGACTTCTTCCACCAGCTTGTCATATCTGCCGCCGCCGCATACGGTTCCCTGTGCACCGATCTTTGTTGTAACAAATTCAAAAGCTGTCTTGGTATAATAATCCAGTCCTCTGACGATTCCGGGATCGACAACATATTCTATGCCCATAGCGTCAAGGTTTGCCTTTAACTGTTCAAATGCGTCTCTGCAGTCATCACAGAGATAATCGATCATCATTGGCGCACCTGCAACAAGCTCCTGGCAGATCGGCGATTTACAGTCTATAATCCTCATCGGGTTGCGGTCAAATCTGTCCTTGCATGTATCGCAGAGCTCATCATACTTAGGCTTCAGGAATTCCCTCAGTGCTTCTCTGTGCTTTTTCCTGCATTCCGGACATCCGACACTGTTTATTCGAAGCTCGATATCCGTAATTCCCATTTCCTGCAGAAAATCGTATCCCAGACTTATACACTCGGCATCAGCCATCATATCCATTGTTCCGAAAGTTTCAATACCGAACTGATGGAACTCTCTGAGTCTTCCAGACTGAGGCTTCTCGTATCTGAAGCAAGGTATATTGTAGTAGAATTTATTAGGCTGAACACCTGCATACAGTTTATGCTCTGTAAATGCACGAACAACCGGGGATGTACCCTCGGGCTTCAGTGTAATGCTTCTTTTGCCGTAATCCTGGAAAGTGTACATTTCCTTCTGGACAATGTCAGTGGTGTCACCGACGCCTCTCTGAAAAAGCTCCGTATGTTCAAAGACCGGTGTTCTTATTTCCTGAAATCCGTATCTTCTGCAAATATCTGCAAAAGCTTCCTCAATATAGTGCCACTTGTATGCCTGATCAGGCAGCATATCCTTGGTTCCCTTAGGTGCATTAGTTAACATTCTTCTACCTCCAAAAGTTTTTTTCTTTTCTCTGGGTCATTTCTTCGATCCGGTCTATATATATTTCATAATTTGAAACATTGGCCACACGTTCAAGCCTGTTTTCTTCCGGGAAATAAACCTTGCTTATGCCCCCGGCTCCCATTGCCAGGATGGACTGGGCCTCTTCCATTATTCTTATATTGTAAACGGAAACTGCATCATTCCTGCAGTATCCGATATTCTCAGTATTCCCTGATGTATGCTTCTGCCTGTAAAGGTAGTATGGTCTGTATCCGGCATCCCTCAATGCCTGTGAAGCATAAACAAGCATCTGCTCACGCAGTTCTTCATCCTTGTAATTGAATTCCTCATCCATTTCCTTCAGTCGTGAAGCCCTTTTGACAGCCAATGTATGAAGCGTTATATTGTCAGCTCCATAGGTAATTATCCTGTCAAGACTGTTTCTGAAATCATCGAAGCTCTCCTCCGGAAGTCCGGCTATCAGGTCTGCATTGACAGAGCCGTCCCACATTGACAAAGCCATATCAAAGGCTCTGCCGGTTTCCTCAACAGTATGCTTCCTGCCTATGAGATCAAGTGTCTCCTGCTTCATCGTCTGCGGATTTATACTTATTCTCGTGACACCGTACTGTTTCATTATCCTGAGCTTCTCTTCCGTTATTGTATCAGGTCTTCCGGCTTCAACAGTAAATTCACTGAGTGTTCCCAAATCAAAGGATATATTAACACGTTCCAGAAGCTCTTCCAGCTGCCCGGCGTCAAGTGTTGTCGGCGTGCCTCCTCCTATGTAAAAGGACTCCAGTCT
>JBJESR010000282.1:0-6745 GCA_051882895.1 Lentihominibacter sp. | reverse complement strand
GCATCTATCTCATATTCGTACTCATAGCCGTTATATCTGATTTCCACTTCATACTCCTGCCTGCCATCATCGTAGTCCTTGTGAGCTTTGACGATATCTGATTCTGATGCGCCAGGAACCTGAGCCAGGGCTGTTTTCTTAGCCTTTGCAAGGCCTGCGTCGCTGCTGTTGTCTGATGATGGTGAAGCTGTTTCAACAACTACAGGCTCCTCTGCACCCGATGATGCTGCCTGATCTGAGCTGCTCTGAGATGCTCCGCTGCCGGCATTAAGGTCTGCTGCATCTGCTTTCTCCTTGCTGATGTCGTGAAGTCTGCCGTCTTCAGCTGACAGCTCGATGTCGTATTCGTATCCGTCATAAATGATTTCCACATCGTATTCTTCTCTGCCGTCATCTGTATCCCTGACTGCTTTGACGATATCCGACTCCGATGCACCTTTCACCTTCTCGAGGGCGATGCTCTTAGCTTCGTCAACGCTTATCCCGTCACCCGAACCTGCTGCGCCTCCGGACGCTGCATATACCGAAGCTCCTGCGATAACTACTACTGCTGCAACCGCCATCGCGATTACCGGCTTTCTTATGTTCTTTCCCTTTAATTCTGTCATTTTCATAACCTCCATTTTATTATGTATTAATGATTTGTGTTTTCTTTTATGGCCTTATAATACATTTGTAAAATTAAGATAAAATTAGTCCAAAATTAAAAAGGGATTAAAATTCACTTCAGCTGCTTAAAGCTCCGGCAGGCATATTGCATGAAATCTCTGGTCTGTACCGCGTTCGACTCTGATGCTCACCGGGTTTGCCTCTGCCCAGACCGGATCCTCTTTGGCACGGGCGGTCCATTTCGTATAAAAATCAACTACAACGTCGTTTATCAGTTCTTCTGCTTCTCTGCGGGCAGCCGCGGCATCTTCAATATTATCGTAGGTTCCCAGAAAATACTGCTTCTTCTGAAAGACAATTTTAGCCATATATCTGCCGCGCACCAGATACACCCCTTTGATACCGGTGGTGTTGTTGGTGGGAAGCTTCCGGCTTCTGAGCATTTCCACAGATGTCCCGGCAACGTGTGTCAGGAAAGTCCGCAGCTCCTGGTCGTGTTCCTTCTTGCGGCAGCCACAGCTTTTCATGTTGCCGTATCTGAGGGCATTGTATGACACATCTATTTCATTGCCGCATTCACAGCGGCAGTGCCAGATCACCGACCCCCTGGGATCACGCCGGTCTGTATGATACAGAGCTGTGAGCCGTTCAAACCTCTGACCTGTTATATCGCTGACCGGCTTCCCCTTGTTTCCTCTGTCCTGCCTGCCGGTTCCGCCGGCATCGTCATTAAAGTTTTTCATGCACATCACGTCCATTTCCCTCACTATAAATCCTTATTCTCCCTAAAAAAGGTAAAAATAAACCCACCCATGCTGTTTTCAACACGGATGGGTCGTTATGACGTCTTATTCAGGACAGGATTACTCGGTTTTGCGGCGTTTCCCTGCGGCTGCTGTGATTGCCATGATTATCAGGGCGGCGGCGCATGCTCCGATTACCAGGGTCAGCTTCATGTCATCACCTGTTTTCGGTCCGATCGGCGGTGTCTTTTCGGTTTCATATTTGTTGTGGAAAGCGACCTCGGCCAGTTTTTCATCTTTTCCGGCTTCATAAAGTGCCGCTGATATTTCCAGGCCATCGCCTGCTTCGGAGTTTGTCACATACACTGTAAGCGTATATACTGTATCATCGTAGGTACATTTGCTGTTGCTGCCCGGTTCCTGACAGATGGTATATCCATAAACTCCGACTTTATCGTATCTGATAACCGGGAAATATACTGTGTCTTCACCTGTAATGTTTATGCTGCAGAGTCCGTTTCCGCTGCCTTCGGGCATCGGGTATGTCTCATCGTCTGCCTGTATTTTGATAGTGTACGTTTCTGCCGGCTGTGGGAGTGTACCCTCGAGAGTCATCGTAACCTCCAGAGGCAGCTTCGGTGACTGATCTGCCGCGTATACAGCCGGAGCCGCCAGCGTGCAGCACATTAATATAAGTACTGTCATTATCAGTGCTCTGTACCTGGTATGGATTGTTTTAGTCATTCTGGTTTTCCTCCTCTTCTACCGGGGTGAATGATTTCATTACAGTCAGTATTACTGTACGGGCTTCAGATGATTCCGACGAGCATGTGGAAAGTGCCAGCACCTGCAGTGCATCTGTCCCGCGCTTTTCCACATAAGGACTGTCATAATAATGAAGCGCTTTCTGTCTGGAATACTTCACAAGCCCATCTATATCAGCCTGCCAGCTGGTCGGGTCAAAAATCATCTGATCTGATGACGCAACTGTCATGCAGGCGAAAATTTCAAGGTCATATGTCCCGCCGGGAACTATCAGCTTCCCGGTCTTGTTTGTGTCAAAGAATTCTTTTTCTTTGTAAAGGTCCAGGTCTCCGAACATTCTGCTCTGGTCCATGTGATGTCCGTATATCAGGGAATATCTGTCATGAAAAGTGCTATCGCATCTCGTGTCGAGGAAAATGCTTCCTGCCAGTGCAAAGTTGCCGTAGACGTCGGTGTTCAGGTATTCTATATTGGTTTTTCCCTGTACGACAGGGTAGTCTATTTCTGTATTGTCAAGGGTTATCCAGGCACATACGTCGGGATTGATCTTTCGCAGTTTTTCGAAGGATGCTCTGCTCCCGTCGGGTTTGAGCTGCAGCAGGTCTGCCTGGACGTTTTCTGCTGCCGCGTATATGCGGTGATTGTCCCACAGAGCGTAAATGGAGTACACTCCTGCGATAACCAGCGCCAGAATAAGAATGAATGATATGAGAGCATTCCCTGCTTTCAAAAAGAATTTTTGTGGGTTCATGCAATACTCTCCTGTTTGTTTCTGTTGTCTTATGATTCTGATTTAAAGTGCTGCCGCACCGCAGCCGATACGGCAGCGCCTGTAATTCAGTAGTTTAGTACTATTGTGTTCTGTGCTTCACTGGTTTGTGTCTGTTTACCCGGTTTCCGGGTTTACGATTTCAGGTTGTCTCCTGATTATGCGTCGTATCTGTGCTGACGTCTTCTGATGATGAATGCTGCTGCAGCGATCAGAACGATTGCCAGAATAGCGATGTAGATGCCGTTGTCAAAGAAAATACCAGTGTCGATATGAATTCCTTTGTTATTAGTGATTGTAACTGTATCTGATGCAGTATCTATAATTTTATTAGAATCTACAAAAGTATACCCAGCTGCATCATATCCTTCTCCTGTATAATCATCTTCTACTACTGTGTATGTAACTCCATAAGGGATGTTTGTGAAAGTTACAGTTTCATCATGCTTTAAAGTAATTTCTGCGGTTGCAGTTCCATTTGTCCAATTATTTGGTACAATATTGTTATCAGTAGTGCCATCAGTATACGAAATAGTGCTGTTTACTGTTTTTCCTGCAGGTGCAGTGAAAGTTACTGTAACTTTAAAGTCTTTAGTCTTATCACCCATGTTACCTGTTACTTCCTTTGAAACTGCAAGTGAACCTGCGGAATAAACATTTGTAAAATTATCTGTTTTTACTAAAGTTGTTTTAGTACCATCTGCATTTAATTTATAAAGAACAACATCTCTTGTCAGCCCTGCTTCTCCATTTGACACTGTTACCTGTAAATACATCTCTTCATTAGAATAGTCAATACCAGCTGTAGTTCCTGGTGTTTCTTTCACTTTATAAGTGTATATACCAACAGTCGTAAAGGCGCTTGTATCAGGAATAGAAATTGTAGCTTTAGATGTTACTCCTCTATAGTCTACACTGAAACCACTAATAGTAGGGATATCCTGCGGATTTGTGATTGCAGAATCTGAAACATTATATTTATCAACAGTAAAATAAAATGTTTCATTCGGGCAAGTTGTTCCTCCATTTGTAATCGACACAACTTTTCCAATTTCTATTGTTCCAGTATCAGCAAACGACACTGCGGTCATGCTGAATACCATAACCAGTGAAAGCGCAATAGTGAATAATTTTTTCATAAGTTCTCCTCCTCCATAATAATCATATATATGCACCTTTGGATTAACAAAGGGAACATACTGTGTTTACCAGGCATCAGGTTCGTTCTGCACAACGGCCTCAAAGCCCTCTTCTTCTGATAATAATGATTACTTTGCCATCCACTTCATTTTCTGAAATCGCACCGTAGTCACGGCTGTCTTCAGATTTCGTCCTGTAATCACCTAAAACAAATATTTCATCCTCCGCCAGCTGCAGCGGATACGTAACACCTTCCTTCGCATAAGTCGGATAAAGTATTTCACCGGTCTCCGACATACCATTCACCAGCAGACTTCCGGAATCATCCATATAGACAAGGTCGTACGCCTTGCCGGCGACACGTCCTATTTTTCGGACGCCGTCCTGCCTGTAAACGACCACATCATTCTGCTCATATCCCCGGTTGATTCTGAGAGCCACCACCAGATCGCCATCTTTGATGGACGGGAACATGCCCTGCCCGTTGGCTATCGTCACAGTAAGCACCTGTGTAAAAAGCACTATACCTGCGGCTGCCACCAGGATGACTTTGAGGGCGAGACTGCGGTACCCGAGTTTAATGCTGAGCTTTTCACGCCTTTTACGGATAATCTGGGCTAGGTTCTGGTTGACTGCGGTATCAGGTGTATTTTTCTTTATTGCCCTTCTGTCAGCCTTTTTTACCATTTATCCCTCCTTTTGGTGGAAGATTCTGGGATATAAAAGCCTTGAATTCTATCTTCTGGCGTTCGAGCAATGCATCGTATCTGGCACGTTCAGCTGCTAAAGCTTTCTCATAAAGCGTGTTCAGTTTATCTATTTTTTTCCAGACATCCATTTCATCTACTCCGCCGATGAACTTATCTCTGAATTTCACCTGCTGAAGCCATTCTCTGATTGCCTGATGTTCTCGATTTACCGGCACACTGTTGCTGTCAGGAGCCGTTCGCGCTCGCTCTGTCTTCTCTGCAGACTGCGGATGCGTCCGATGATGCTGCGGTTTCGCAGTTTTTCGCTGCATTTTTCCTGTTCTCATACAGCCTCCTGCATCAGTTGCTGTGACGTCTTCTCAGTACTATTGCCAGCATACCTGCGGCTGCAGTCATAAGAACAAGAATGTATGGTAACGAAGTCAGGCTAATTCCTGTATCGATGTTTACGTCTTTGGTGTTTACGATGACTATAGATATTCCTTGATCTGAACTATCAGGAATTTTAATTGAATAACCATTATCTCCTGTAATACTATTGGTTACATCTGTTTCGCCAACAGTTACCTTGTATCCTGATGCATTTGTTTCTTTAATTGTCAAAGTCGCTCCGAGCGGAAGATCCGGAATTGTTATAGTCTCTCCATTTGAAAGGCTGAATTTGTATACATTTTTTTCAACAGTATATCCGTCACCACCCTCTGGGCTGAAACCTTCAGGTGTCCCGCTAACAGTCATTTCAAAATTAAACTCTTTATTTACATCTCCCATATTGCCCTTTAACGATTTGCTGATTGTTACATCGGTTGTCTTCGGAGTATAGGTGTTTGTGATAGCGATTTCTGGGTTTTGAGCAGCTGTAATGCTATATGATATCGAAGCCAAATGATTCCATACATTCTTATCAGAGATTTTTATCTGAGCCACATCACCATTTTTCGTGTATGTCAGTGTTTTACCGTCAATAGTAAATGTATGGTTTTCTTCAACTTTACCATCTAAACTGAAAAACTGTGCCGGAGTATTCCAAGGCCGTCCATAAGTAGTTGATATAAATGAATTTACAGCTTCTCTTTGCGATGCACTCAATGGGAATTCAGATATTACAATGCAAGATTGATTACCTGTCAATGACGCGGCAAATAAAGTTCCACTACTTATTGGCCAATCAAGTGTATTACATTTAGTTTCATAAAGATTACTCCTTAAATTGATATCTGCTGCCTGAACAGAAATATCTACACCATTTTGAGTAGCAACTCCTTCTGGATCTACTGCTACATCGTAATTTTGAATAGTAAAATTGTTTTCTTTGACGTTGTAAGTACCTGCTTCCGCATTCTCAATTTTCCATGTCCATACATTTCCTGTCTCATTCTTCACAGCATTACTACTATTCAAGGTATTATTACCCACGCTTATACTAAAATCTGCTGGAATCTGATTTGCATCAATCCCTTTAAATGTTTTCTGCACTACAATATAATTAGAATCCGGTTCTAAATCTTCATAAGTCTGTGGATCATCTGAACCTTTCGCACTGGCAGTCACACCAGTTCCCACGAAAAGCACTGCTGCTAACAGCAAAGCAAAAAAGCGTGCTGCCGAACTCTTTTTCTTCTTACCAATTAATCTACCCATACATATTCTCCTGTTTTCTCAACTGTGAAATGCTAATCGATAACTGTTTATCAGAAAACAATATTAAGCTACAACCGGGATCTGAATATTTCCTTTCGCAGCTTACAATATCAATCGTACTTGATTTGTCTTGTTACATTATACCCCCCCCCCGCATATTATTGTCAATTTCCTTAAGTTACATTTGGCGGGTTGTTTATTACATCTCCACAGTTCGCGAAACCGGGGAGGAGGTATTTTTCAATCGGCACGCATTGAACTGCCGGCTTCTGAATGAGCACAGTCCGAGTTGCTTAGCAGGCTCCGGAATGATTCGGATTCCGAAGCCGAAACTCCCATCTGCTGATGATTGGTTTACAATAATTTAC
>JBJESR010000281.1:0-31498 GCA_051882895.1 Lentihominibacter sp. | reverse complement strand
CGGACTTTGTATTACAATTTTTTCGGGGATTACAGCCATACAGGGGATTATAACGAAATCCGCCGATGGCATTCTAATAAACACAGCACGATTTTCCATCGATAATTTTGTGCCTATAATAGGAGGGTTTGCGGCAGATTCTCTGGAGATGGTGATAAGCTGCATAGGGCTGATCAAAAATGCTGTCGGCATTGTAGGTATAATAGCAGTCATATCAGTTATCGCAATGCCGGTGATAAAAGTTGCGGCAATTGCTATCATTTATAAGATAACTGCCATAGCTGCTGAACCTGTCGCATCAGAAAACATATCGGACAGTCTCAGCGAAATAGGAAGCGCAGCCGTCACTATGGCTGTCATTCTCGCTGCTGCAGCGATGATGTTTCTGGTGTTCATAACTGTGCTGATGGGGATAGGAGGAGGAAGCCTTTGGAAATAGTCAAACAGTGGGTCAGTAACCTGTTCATCATAATTTCGGCAGTGACCTTTATAGAAATCCTGCTGCCGGACAGTTCAATGGGTAAATACCTTAAATTCGTGTTTTCCCTTGTCATTATGGCAACGATACTGTATCCGGTAATTTATCTTGTGCAGGAATATTAATTTATCAGGTGAAATATATTTAAGGAGGAATCGTTTTGCTGGAAAAATGGAAAAGTGACCCTTCCTGCAGGGATAAAGCGCTTAAAGTCATCGCTCTGATTATAATACTGGCAGTGGTGATACTGTCCTTCGATGTGTTCACACAGAGTAAAGACGGCAGGCGACAGATAGTGGATAAGGATGGAGGCACAGAAAGCGAGCTGTGTATGATTCTGTCAGATATAAATGGCGCGGGGAACGTAGATGTCATGCTGCAGTACGGAGAGGACGAGAAAATAACAGGAGCTATTGTGACTGCAGAAGGTGCTGGAAATCCTGTAGTAAAGAACAACCTTATCAATGCAGTGATGGCAGTTTTTAATATACCGTCATCAAGTGTTGAAGTGTTTGAAAAGAAAGCTGCAGGGGATAATGAGGAGGAATTTGAGGATGAGCAGTAAAAAATCATTTTTCACTTTTATCAGAAATAACAGGAAGAAGGCAGTGGGCCTTATGATGCTGGCAATCTGTCTGGGGGTGTATACAGCAATCGGAGGTATATCCTCCGACAAAACCGCCAGTGAAGATATACCGCTTCACGATGGTGATGTTCTCGTGGACAGTCTCAATGTTCAGGAAGAAGGAGAAACCTCAGAGGGAAATGCTGACGAATCTGAGCTTGTGACATCTGATGATGTATCGGAGCTTGAAAACAGTGATGCATATTTCCAGGAAACGAGAGCAACACTTGATATGGACAGAAACAAAATCATATCAATGCTTACTGATGCAGAAAACTCGGCATCGTCAGAATCAGAAAAAGAAGAAGCATCTGCTGAGAAGATGAGACTTCTGAATTATATGGAACAGGAAAAGACAATAGAGACTCTGATACAGAACAAAGGTCTTCCTGAATGTTTTGTTGTAATTACAGACAGTGGTGTGAACGTTACAGTAAATTCCACAGAGCTGGATCAGCCTATGGTGACTAAAATCAGCGAGATTATAATGAGGGAGACAGACAGAAATGCCAGTGAACTTGTGATACAGAAGGCAGGGTGAGATTATCGCAGGAATCGTTAAAGACATTGTGTTTTCAGACATCTTTTGATATAATGCTGTCAGAGGTGATTTTATGAGTACATCAAAGGAACATGTTGAGGGCACGGTGAAAATCTCTGATGAGGTTATTGCAGTCTGTGCTGTTAATGCCACCCTCAAGACCGAGGGCGTTGCGGGACTTGCAGGAGGAATTTCCAACACACTGTCAAAGAGTCTGCTGGGCAAAGAGCTTCTGTCAAAAGGTGTTAAAGTGTCCCAGTCTGACGGTACTGTTCAGATAGACGTATTTATAAATGTTAAATATCATGCCAGAATACCGGCCGTCGCATGGGATATACAGGAGAACGTCAGGAGCGAAGTCAGATCTATGACTGATATAGATGTTACAGCTGTGAATATCCATGTACAGGGCGTTGAAATACCATCGGAGGAACCAGAGACAAATGACGAGAAATGAAGCACGTGAGATACTGATGCAGATAGTGTTTGAAATGGAATCAGCCAGAACAATGAATGCTGAAACTGCTGAGAAGCTGGCTGAAGACAGGCTGTCCGGAAATCATATTTCCAGAGGCAAGAATCTGCTGAAATACATCACAGAACATATTGAAGAAATAGATCATGAAATCAATACTCACAGCAGATCATGGAAGACAGGGAGAATGCCCAAGGTGGATCTGGCGATCATGAGACTTAGTATAGGTGAGGTGCGGGCATGCGACGACATCCCTACAGCTGTTTCTGTTAATGAAGCAATCAATCTTGCCAGGAAATACAGCACTCCTCAGTCATCCAGATATATTCACGGTGTGCTCGGATCGGTTTTCAGAGAAAATGAATAACAACGGATATATTTTAGGGGTGGATACGAGCAACTACAAAACTTCGGTTGCTGTAACAGACAGAAAGGGTAATATTATCTGCGATTTACGCAGGTTTCTGAAAGTAAAACGGGGCGAGAGAGGTCTGAGACAATCTGACGCCCTTTTTCAGCATGTAAAGAATCTGCCGGAGCTTATGCAGGATGTGCGCCGTGAGTTTGACGGGCACTTTGATGCTGTTGCATATTCATCAAGACCCCGGCCTGTTGAAGGCTCGTATATGCCTGTTTTTCTCGCAGGAGAAAGCCTTGCTGTGAGTCTGTCGTCAGCTATGGACATACCGTCCTTTTCCTTCTCACATCAGGAGGGACATATTGAAGCTATCAGAGCGTATTCTCCGCTGAAAAATCAGAACAGATTTCTTGCATGTCATTTTTCGGGCGGCACATGTGAGCTTCTTGATGTGACGTCAGAGGGTGCAGGATATGATGTTAAGATAATAGGCGGAACAAAAGATATTTCGCTGGGACAGGTATTAGACAGAGCAGGTGTTGCCATGGGGATGGAATTTCCGGCCGGTGAAGAAATGGACAGAATTGCGGTGGAAGCCGATGATGAAACGGAGATGCTTACTTCCATCAGAGTGAAAGACAGCTGTTTCAATCTGTCGGGAATCGATACGCAGATAAAGAATATACTGATGGGCAGCAATGAAATCAGACCGGAGTTCATACGGGAAATTTTCGGTAAACTTTCAGATGCTGTTGCCTTAATGCTCATACAGGGCTCACAGATGACAGGTATAACTGATATACTTATGGCAGGCGGTGTTTCATCAAGTATGTTTATAAGACAGGCATTGTCGGCGAAGCTTGAGAAAAACGGTATCAGTGCAGTGTTTGAAAACGGCGGTCTGTCACAGGATAATGCTGTAGGTACTGCACTTCTCGGAGGTAGGAAATTATGGCCTTGAAACCAGTGCGAGTATCACAGCTGAACAGCTACATCAAGAGAATACTTCAGACAGACCCTATACTTGGCAATGTGTCGGTGATCGGAGAAATCTCCAATCTCAAATTTCACGGGTCAGGTCATGTGTATTTCTCCCTTAAGGATGAAGGCAGCAAAGTCAGCTGTTTCCTTGCTGCTGATAAATTCGCAGTACTTACGTGCGAGCTTGAGGAAGGACTGGAGATAACAGCAAGCGGATATATTTATCTGTATGAACGAGGAGGAAGCTATTCTCTGAATATAAGAGATATACAGGTGTCCGGTCAGGGCAACCTAGCTGCAGAGTTTCAGAAGCTTAAGGTAAAGCTTGAGAAGGAAGGACTCTTTGATACAGAGCATAAGAAAGCAATCCCGGCTTTTCCCGGCAAGGTTGCAGTTGTCACATCTGAAACAGGTGCAGCAGTCAGAGATATAGTTAAAACCATAAGAATAAAAAATGATTTCACAGATATTCTCATTTATCCTGTGCTTGTACAGGGTCCCGGCGCTGCAGGGGAGATATCGGCAGCTATAGAAAACCTGAATATGCATTATAGCGATGTGGATATTATAATAGCAGGCAGAGGCGGAGGGTCCATGGAAGAACTATGGGCTTTTAATGAAGAAATCGTGGCCAGGAGCATATACGAATCCGATATCCCGGTCATATCTGCCGTCGGCCATGAAACCGACTTCACCATAGCAGATTTTGTCGCTGATCTCAGAGCGGAGACGCCTACAGCGGCAGCGGAACGTGCTGTTCCGGATACATTTCTGCTGAGAGAAAATCTGGAAACAATAAAAAAAGAAATGAAACGGAATCTGAACATGATAGTTGAAGACAGGAGAAAGAGACTGGAGCTTCTTGATCCTGAAGCTTTCGGCAGGGATATACGAAGCAGGATTATCATGGATCAGATGAGACTTGACAATACTGCTCAGAAAATGGGTGAGCAGCTGAGGACGAAAGTCAGAGATTACAGATACAGACTTGATATTATAAGAGAAAGTCTTGAAGCCTGTAATCCTGATAATATACTGGAAAAGGGCTATTCTGTTGTAACAGATGAAGCAGGTGCGATAGTCAGAGATGCGGGTGCGCTCAGAGCGAACGAGCTTGTCAGTATCAGAGCATGTACAGGCACAGCACAAGCAAGAATAACCGGCACCAGGAGGGATTGACAAATGACAGAACAGAAAAGGAATTTTGAGGAAACTCTTAAAAAGCTTGAGGAAGCATCGGCCAGACTTAAATCAGATAATATATCTCTTGAAGATGCTATAGCAAGCTATGAGGAAGGAATCAGATATTACAAGGAATGCAGCGATATACTGGAAAAGGCGAACCAGAAGATTGAAACGTTAACAAAATGAGGAGGTGCGTGCTGTGAAGGAATATACATTTGAAGATTACAAAGAACTGTTTGAAGAACATCTGATGGATTTCATCCCGGACGTTGACCATAAAAGTATTACGTTATATGAATCAATGAAATACAGTCTTTCTTCCGGAGGTAAGAGAATACGTCCGATTCTTCTGCTGGCTGCATGCGATTTCTGTGGCGGCAAAGTAGAAGAAGCACTGCCTTATGCATGTGCGATAGAGTATATTCACACTTATTCTCTGATACACGACGATCTGCCTTGTATGGACAATGATGAACTGAGAAGGGGCAGACCGACCAATCATATAGTTTACGGAGAAGCTATGGCGACTCTGGCTGGAGACGGTCTGCAGTCAGCGGCATTCGAGGCTATGAACAGGGACATGCTTCTTTATTTCGATGATCCTGATGCACTGAAACGCAGGATACGCGCTTCTTATGAAATCTGCAAAGGAGCAGGCTGCCGCGGTATTGTCGCAGGCCAGGTGGCGGATATGGAAGCAGAGGACAAGAGCAGCTCGAAGGAAATGCTCGATTATATACACATTACGAAAACCGCAGCTCTTATTGTGGCGGCTGTGAGAGCAGGTGCCCAGCTGGGAAAACCCGACAATGAACTTCTGGAGAATCTTACAATATATGCGGAGAATCTGGGACTGGCATTTCAGATATGCGATGATATACTGGATGTTGAAGGCTCTGAAGAGGAAATGGGTAAGAAGGCCGGTATGGACAGTGTGAACAAGAAGGCCACATATCCTGGTCTTTACGGGCTTGAAGAATCAAAAAAGCGCCTGAACGATCTGACTGATACGGCTATTGACGCATTATCCCAGTATTATGATAATGCGGAGGTTTTCACCAGACTAGCAAAAGATTTGGCAGTAAGAGGTAAATAAAATGAACAAATATCTGGCGAAACATGAGTTTCCGCAGGATCTTAAAAACATGAGCTATGATGAAATGGAACTGCTGACCTACGAGATAAGAGATTTTCTTGTGGAAGAGATTTCAAAAACAGGTGGTCATCTGTCTTCAAATCTGGGTATAGTGGAACTTACAGTAGCTCTTCATAAAGTATTTGACACTCCCACTGATAAAATAATATGGGATGTGGGGCATCAGAGCTATGTCCATAAAATTCTGACGGGGAGAGCCGACCGCTTCGGCACGCTGCGTCAGATGGGAGGCATGAGTGGGTTTCCCAAGTGCAACGAGAGCGAGTATGATGTATTTGACACCGGACACAGCAGCACATCTGTTTCACTGGGACTTGGACTGGCAGCTGCCAGAGACCTTGCCGGTGAAGACCATGAAGTGATAGCTGTCATCGGTGACGGAGCAATGACGGGAGGTCTGGCCTTTGAAGCTCTTAACAACGTGGACAGCCTGAACTCCAGAATCATTGTCATACTGAATGACAACGGAATGTCTATTTCACAGAATACGGGGGGCTTCCCCAGATATCTGGGACGACTGCGAAGCTCGAGAAAATATATTTCCATGAAGGCACAGATCAAAAAAAATGTATCGAAGGTGCCTCTTATAGGCGATGATATCGTAGCAGGGATACATCATGCCAAGGATACCATAAAATATGCTGTAATAGATGGAGTTATGTTCGAGGAGCTTGGTTTCAAATATTTCGGGCCTGTGGACGGTCACGATATCAGGGAACTGTGTGAGACTCTACAGCTCGCCAGAGATACCCAGGGGCCTGTATTCATCCACGTGATGACACAGAAGGGCAAAGGGTACAGCAAGGCTGAACTGAACCCTAATGTATTCCACGGCATAGGACCTTTTGATATGGAAACAGGTCAGATCAGAAGCAAAACCAGCTCGCCGTCATATTCCAGAGTATTCGGAAATAAACTGATTGAAATGGCGAGGGAAAATGATAAAATTGTAGCGGTCAGTGCTGCGATGATCGAAGGAACGGGGCTGGATAAATTCAGCAGCGCTTTTCCCGAAAGAACATTTGATGTGGGAATTGCAGAAGGACATGCAGTCACCTTTGCGGCAGGTCTTGCAAAAGCAGGCTTCAGACCTTTTGTGGCAATTTATTCCACTTTTCTGCAGAGAGCATATGATCAGATAATCGAGGATGTGTGTCTGCAGAACCTGCCGGTGGTTTTATGCCTCGACAGAGCAGGAATAGTAGGAGCTGACGGTGAAACCCATCATGGTGTATTTGATCTCAGTTACCTCAGGAGCATACCGAATATGACAGTGCTGGCTCCTAAAGATGGCAGAGAACTTGAACAGATGATGGAATATGCTCTTTCTCTGGACGGACCATGTGCAATAAGATATCCCAGAGGCACTGCACCGCAACTTGATTCTGATATCAGCTTCGAGCCCGGCAGGGCACAGCAGCTCAGAGACGGTGCGGATGCTGAGATATGGGCCGCCGGTGCAATGGTGACAAAAGCCCTGGATGCTGCTGAAATACTTGAGAAGCAGGGAATTGATACAGGAGTTGTCAATATAGCTTCTATCAAACCCCTCGACTGTACAAGACTTCTTGAATCAGGCGAGAAATATCCGCTGATTGTCACCCTGGAGGACAACCTGCTGGCAGGCGGAATCGGAGAGGAAATATCTTCAGTTCTGACAAATACAGATGTCAGAGTGTTAAATATCGGATGGCCGGGCAGATTTATCGAGCACGGCACATGCGAGGAGCTTTACAGAAAATACAGCATGGATGCGGACTCCATAGCAGAAAGGATAGTGGAGGAACTTGAAAAACAGGCTTGATGTGATGCTGACAGAAAAAAACATGTTCCCGTCAAGAGAGAAAGCCAAGGCATCAATAATGGCGGGACTTGTATATGTTGATGGTCAGAGGATTGATAAACCAGGCACACCAGTAGATGAAAATGCGGAAATAACAGTCAGAGAAGCTCTCTGTCCCTATGTCAGCAGAGGAGGTCTCAAGCTTGAAAAGGCACTTGAACTGTTTGATTTCACTCTCGATGGTGCGGTGGCTGTTGATATCGGTGCTTCCACAGGCGGTTTCACGGACTGTATGCTTCAGAAGGGCGCCCGCAAGGTTTTCGCCATTGATGTAGGATATGGTCAGCTTGACTGGAAGCTAAGAAACGATCCCCGTGTTGTCAATATGGAAAAGGTTAATATAAGATATCTGGATATGGATACTGTTGACAAGGATATCGACTTTATCAGCATAGATGTTTCATTCATATCCCTTAAGCTGGTATTCCCTGTTGCAGCTCAGCTGCTTGCGGAAACCGGAAGTCTGGTCTGCCTTGTCAAACCTCAGTTTGAGGCAGGCAGGAGCCAGGTGGGCAGGAAAGGTATCGTCCGTGACCCGGCAGTGCACAGAGAAGTCATCGAAAACGTTGCGGGATATGCGGCAGACAACGGGCTGTACTGTCATGGACTGACGTATTCACCGGTGACCGGCACAAAGGGTAATATAGAGTATCTGATGTTTCTCAGGAAGTTGCCGTCAGATACAGAGATAAATATAGAGGAAACGGTCAGAAGCTCCCACGAGGAGTTAGTATAAAAAATGATTTAATGAGTAAAGGAGAAAGAAAGATGCAGTTATCAGACAGAGTCAACTCAATGCAGCATTCCCCGATCAGAAGATTCAATGTTTATGCTATCGAAGCCGAGAAAAAGGGCAAAAAGGTTTACCATCTGAATATCGGTCAGCCGGACATTGAAACTCCGCCATGCTTCATGGAAGCTATCCGTCAGTTTGACAAGAAAGTAGTGGCATATTCCGAATCAGGCGGAGAAACAGTTCTGCAGGATGCTATATCAAAGTACTTCCGTCAGTATGACATGGATTTTGAAAGAAAGGACATTATCATAACCAACGGAGGATCAGAAGCCCTGAATATGATATTCACCTCTATACTCAATCCGGGAGATGAAGTTCTTATTGCAGAGCCGTTCTACACCAACTATCATACCTTTGTCACTGCGTCAGGAGGCAAGGTGGTGCCTCTCACGACAAAAGCTGAAGACGGTTATGATTTCGCCAAGAAAGACCTGATCGAGTCAGCAATAACAGACAGAACAAAAGCAATATGCTGTATCAGTCCGGGAAATCCGACAGGAAGGGTTCTTACTCTTGAAGATATGAAGCTCATAGGTGAAATTGCCATCAAACATGACCTGTGGATAATAGCCGATGAAGTGTACAGAGAATTCGCTTACGACAACAGGCCTGTCACCTCCTTCGGCATGCTCCCTGAGCTTCAGGACAGAGTGATCATTGTTGACTCTGTTTCAAAGAGATTCTCTGCCTGCGGAGCGAGAATAGGATGCATCGTCAGCAGGAATGCAGATCTTATGGATGGAATAATGAAGATCGCGCAGGGCAGATTATGCTGTCCTACACTTGATCAGATAGGTGCAGCAGCGCTTTATAATCTGGATAAATCATATTATGATGAAGTTAAAGCGGAATATGAAGCAAGAAGAGACGTGGTTTACGAGGAACTCATGAAGATTCCGGGAGTTATCTGCCAGAAACCGGGCGGAGCATTTTATATGACTGCCAAGCTTCCGGTAGATGATATAGAAGACTTCCTGCTTTATATGCTTACTGAATTTGAAGATAACGGTGAAACAGCGATGTTCACACCTGCAGAAGGCTTCTATGGCACTAAAGGCCTTGGAAGCGATGAAATGCGTATGGCTTATGTGCTTAAGAAAGAGGATATGAGACGTGCTGTTGAGCTTATCAGACTGGGAATGGAAAGCTACAACGCCAGAAAAACGAAATAAGAAAGAAAACGAGAGGTAGAGAAATAATGGCAGCATCCAGGCTATCACCAATGATGACACAATACATGGAAATAAAATCGGAATATCAGGACTGTATCCTGTTTTTCAGGCTTGGAGATTTTTATGAAATGTTTTTTGATGATGCCATACTTGTCTCCCGTGAACTGGAACTTACGTTAACAGGAAAAAACTGCGGAATGGAGGAAAGGGCACCGATGTGCGGTGTTCCTTTTCATTCCGCTGAAACTTACATAGCAAGACTCATTAATAAAGGGCACAAGGTGGCAATCTGCGAACAGACAGAGGATCCTGCCACGGCTAAAGGTATTGTGAAACGGGAAGTCATTCAGATAGTGACTCCAGGCACTGTGCTGAGCAGTGCTATGCTTAATGAAAAAGAGAATAATTATATCGCTTCAGTTTTCATGGATAAAAGTAACATCGGTCTGTCATACTGTGATGTTTCAACAGGTGAGATAAATGTTACTTCCATCAGCGGAAGCAGCAGACTTGAGAATCTCGTTAACGAACTTGTCAAGATAGAAGCCAGAGAGATTATTCTTGACGGCAATACTGCTGAAGCGATTGATACAGATAAGATAAAGCCTGTCACAGAGGCTTATTTTAATTTGCTCGGCGATGAGTATTACAAAGCTGATGCTGTGCGAAATTCCATAAAGAGGCAGTTCAATGTCACTGCACTTTTTGGTCTCGGTGTCGAAGAAGGCTCTGCAGCAGAAATCGCCCTCGGCTCTCTGCTTATTTATCTGCATGAGACACAGAAAAACAGTCTGAGCCATATTGCAGCTCTGAATACATATTCCATGGGACAGCATATGTCGCTGGATAAATCGACAATAAAAAATCTGGAACTGACTGAAACACTATTTGAAAAGAAACTCCAGGGCTCGCTGCTGGGTGTGCTTGATAAGACACGTACAGCCATGGGATCGAGAAAAATGAAACAGTGGCTGAAGGAGCCGCTGAATAATGTCGCAATGATCAGAGCACGGCTTGATGCTGTCGATGTTCTGACTGATGATATTCTGAAGAGAAACAATATAAGGGAGCATCTGGGCAGAGTATATGATTTCGAGAGGCTTACAGGAAGAATAGCCTGCGGATCCGCCAACGGCAAGGATCTTATAGCACTGAAATCATCCTGTTTTGTGATCCCTGAAATAAAGACCGAGCTGTCGGATACATCGGCTGTTCTGCTCGACACACTGAACGAACAGATACATCCTTTAAATGAAGTATTCGACCTTATATCCTCAGGCATTGTAGATGACGCTCCTTTTACGATAAAAGAAGGGGGCCTTATCAAAGCAGGATATTCACAGGAGCTGGACGAGCTGAAAAATTCCATCAAGGATGCGCAGGAGTGGATAGCCGGTCTTGAAACAACCGAAAGAGAACGTACCGGAATAAAAAACCTCAAGGTAGGCTTCAACAAGGTCTTCGGATATTACCTTGAAGTCACCAGATCCTACTATGAGCTTATTCCCGATAATTATATACGAAAACAGACTCTGGCAAACTGCGAAAGATTCATAACTCCGGAGCTCAAAGAGACCGAACGCCTTGTTCTCAATGCAGAGGCGAAAATCAACCAGATGGAGTATGAGCTTTTTACACAGATCAGAGAGAAGCTGCAGGAATATACCAGTGTGATACAGGAAACCTCCAAGGCGGTTGCTTCTCTGGATGTGCTGGCAGCATTTGCCGAGGTAAGTGAGAAAAACAATTATATCAAACCTGAAGTCGATGACGGCGATGAGATAATTATACAAAAAGGGCGTCACCCTGTGATAGAACGCACCATAAGAGACGGGATATTTGTAAGCAATGATACATATCTGAATAAACGTGATGAAAGTATGCTGCTTATTACGGGGCCGAATATGTCCGGCAAGTCGACTTACATGCGCCAGACTGCTTTAATTGTTCTGATGGCACAGGCAGGCTGTTTTGTACCATGTGAGAATGCGAAAATAGGTATCTGTGACAGAATATTTACCAGAATAGGTGCGTCAGATAATCTGGCTCAGGGGCAGAGCACATTTTTTGTTGAAATGAGCGAGCTGTCATATATCCTGAATACGGCTACCGGAAGAAGTCTTGTAATACTTGATGAAATAGGCAGAGGTACAAGTACCTATGACGGTCTTTCGATTGCCTGGGCGGCGGCGGAATATCTGTCGGATCCTGACCGCAGAATAAGAACCTTATTTGCAACCCATTACCATGAGATGACTTCTCTGGAGGATACGGCGGAAGGAATAAAAAATCTCAATGTCGATGTGGCTGAAGAAAATGGAGATGTGGTGTTTCTGCATAAAATCGCGAGGGGAAGCGCCAGCAGAAGCTACGGTATACATGTTGCCAAGCTTGCAGGGGCACCTTACGAACTGCTTGAGCGAGCTGAAGAACATCTGAGAGATCTGGAGGCAGGTGCTCAGAATCAGGTGGTTTCAGGAATCAGAACTGAAGATACAGATTATAATTCAGCAGCAGAGGAGGAGCATCAGCTATCGTTTTTTGAACTGGCACCTGATCCGGTGATTACCAAGCTGAGGAATCTTGATCTTATGGATACCACACCGTCACAGGCTTTGAGAATACTGGAGGAGCTTAAGGAACTGTTATGATAAAGATACTTGAAAAAAGTGTAGCTGATAAAATAGCTGCCGGAGAAGTCATTGACAGACCTGTTTCAATAATCAAAGAGCTGCTGGAAAATTCCATTGATGCAGGAGCAACTGCCATTACTGTAGAAATCAGGAATGGCGGCAAAAGCTATATACGAGTCACAGACAACGGGTGCGGCATTCCGGCAGATGAAGCAGAGCTTGCTTTCATGCGCCATGCCACCAGCAAAATAACATCGGAGCATGATCTTGATGCTATCAGAACTCTGGGTTTCAGAGGTGAGGCTCTGGCCAGCATATGTGCCGTAGCCAGAGTCGAGCTTGTGACAAAGACCTACGATTCCAGAACAGGACGAAAAGTAGTTGTTGAAGGCAGCAGTACAATTGAAAACACGGCGGTGGGATGCCCTGAAGGAACTACGGTCACTGTACGTGATCTGTTCTATAATGTCCCTGCCCGACATAAATTTCTCGCAACCGACAGTGCCGAGGCCAGAAGGATAGTCGATATGGTTTCAAGGATAGCTCTTTCATACGGTGATGTTAAAATTACGCTGATAAACGGTTCAAAGGTTGTATTTTCGACTAAAGGTAAAGGCCGGGTACTGGACAGTATCATCAGCATTTACGGCAGTGATACAGGACGCGACCTCCTGCCGGTCGACGGGAGCGCAGGGGGATTTGTTCTCAAGGGCTTCGTATCATCCCCGGCAGCATCGCTGGCATCCAGAAGCAGACAGGTTTTCTGTGTCAACGGCAGGGTGATATCCAGCAAGGTCATGGAAAGAGCACTTGATGAGGCTTACAGAGAAAAGCTTTTTCACGGCAGGTTTCCGGCAGCGTTCCTTTTTCTTGCCATACCTCCTGAGAAGCTTGATGTGAACATACACCCTACAAAGAAGGAAATACGTTTTGATGACAGCTTTGAGGTGGAGGATTTTGTGAAACGGAGTGTCAGAGATGCTCTCGCGCAGAAAGAAGCGCTTCCTCAGATAAGAAGTGAGGAAATCAGAAGGAAGCAGTATGATACCACCCCGGAAAAGCCCCCTCAGGTGAAGGAAAAAGTACCTTTTGCATCGGACAGCGAACAGGTTGACATAAAAAATATATTGACAACACTGAGAAATGAACGGAATGATGAGGCGGAAACTGCTCCGGTATCTGGTGAAACGGAAACTGATAAAAACAGTACGAATGATACCGGTATGCCTGTCATGAGAATCCAGGTGGACAGGCCGCCTCAAACTCCATTTGATATTAATGGACTGCAGGTGATCGGTACAGTTTTTGACACGTACATTCTGGCTTCAGACGACGATACATTTTATCTGATCGATCAGCATGCAGCCCATGAAAGAATTTTTTTTGAAAAGCTGCTGAACCAGTACAATACCGGAGAGAAGAACAGTCAGCAGCTGCTGATGCCGCTTAATCTGAGTGTGCCGGCAGATGTGACAGCAACTGAGGATGAATGGATGGGACAGCTGGTGAACATGGGTTACCATCTTGATTTTTTCGGCAATAATACATACAGAATAAGAGAAATCCCTGCTTTTATGGATATGTCTGAAGCAGAAGGGTTTCTGAGGGATTTTTTTACAGAAGCAGAAGGAAGACCGGATTTTACAGACGAGAGAGCAGTCAGCAGGATAATCACCAGATCATGCAGAAGCGCAGTCAAAGGCGGGGATATTCTGGACAGAAGAGAAATCGATGCTCTGATGAAGGATCTGGCGTCATGCATAAATCCTTTTTCATGTCCTCACGGCAGACCTACCTTCGTGAGAATGACAAGATATGAAATAGAAAAAATGTTCAAGCGCGTTTAAGAGAAGGCATATACAATGAAAAAAGCAATTGCAGTAGCAGGACCTACGGCTGTGGGAAAGACAAAGTTCGCCATAGAGATAGCCAGGAGCTTTGATGGAGAAATTGTGTCGTGCGATTCCATGCAGCTTTATAAATATATGAATATAGGAAGCGCCAAACCTACTCCTGAGGAAATGGCCCAGGTGAAACACCATCTGGTGGATTTTCTCGATCCCCGGGAGGATTTTTCGGTGGCCCGGTATCAGAAACTGGCTGCCGGCACAATAGATGAGATTTTCGCTGCAGGTAAAATACCTGTCATTTCCGGAGGGACAGGTCTGTATCTGAATTCACTCCTGTATGATATGGATTTTTCAGCGGTTCCGCAGGATTTTTCCTACAGAAACCAGCTTGCAGAACTGGCTGAGAAGGAAGGCAGCCAGGCGCTCCACGATATTCTGGCACAGAAGGATCAGGCAGCAGCCGCATGCATACATCCCAATAATACAAAAAAAATAATAAGAGCACTTGAACGTCTCAGAGAAGGAGAAGGAAGCGTCAGACCTTTCAGAACAATAAAGGAAGCTGACAGAGATTATGATATTATACTGATAGGCCTTACCAGAGACAGAGCTGAGCTGTATGACCGTATCAACAGGAGAGTCGATATACTTATGGAAGCGGGGCTGGCAGATGAAGTCAGAAGCCTTATGGAAATGGGTCTTACACCGGAGCATATTTCCATGAAGGGTATAGGATACAAGGAAATCATGGACCATTTCCTGGGAAAATGCACCCTTGAAGAAGCTGTGGAGATTGTGAAGAAAAATACACGTCATTACGCTAAAAAACAGTTAACGTGGTTCAGAAGATATGATAAAATGAACTGGTACAATATTTCGGAGTATGACAGGGATAGTGATGCTGTAGAGGATATCGTGAAATGGCTGGCAACAAAACTGTAAAAATCAATAACAGAAGCGACAAGCCGGACAATATAGTGCTCAGAGAGCATGAAATAGTTTCTAAATGTGAAGAGATACAGAAACAGCTTCCGGGATTCCTGAGAGGATTTTTCGCTTATCTCAAAGGTAATGTTCTGCCTATGACCAGACTGTCGTATCTGAACGACATCAGATTTTTCTGCCGTTATCTGATCGATGAGACCGATCTGACGGAGGCTTCGGAAATATCTGACATAAAACTTGAGGAATTTAATAGAATTAAAGCAGTGGATGTCAATGTTTTTATCGATTACTGCAGGAAATATACCGTAGAAAAGGATTCTGAAATTCTCATATACGAAAACGGCAGTAAAACTCTGGCAAGAAAAAAATCATCACTGTCTGTCATGTTCAAGCAGCTTTACAGGGATGAACTCATTGATAAGAATATTACGGACGGATTTGATCCGATAAAGGTGCCAAAGGCCAGCGAACGTGAGATCAAGGCCTTGCAGGACGATGAAGTCATGATAATGCTGGATGCTGTATCCACAGGCAGTCACCTCACCCCTAAGGAGAGACAGTACTGGGAAAAAACCAGGAAGAGAGATAAAGCCATACTGATGCTGTTTCTTACATACGGTCTGAGATTGTTTGAGCTCCAGCAGCTGAATGTCTCATCTTTCAACTTCAGCAGAGGAGAATTCAGGATATACAGGAAGAGAGACAAGGAGGTTATGATGCCTCTTAATGTATCTGTTACAGAGGTACTGACTGATTATATAGATAATGAAAGGGCACGTGACGATGAGCTGGAGGAAATCCACAGGGATGCTCTCTTTCTTTCACTTCAGGGGAAACGTATGACTGAACGTCAGATCAGAGAGCTTGTTAAAAAGTATACCTCGATAGGTATGTCGACATCGAGGAACTCAGGATACAGTCCTCATAAACTCAGAGCAACGGCTGCGACAAGCCTGATCGGACGTGGTAATTCAATATTTGACGTACAGGCTCTCATGGATCACGAGCAGGTAACCACAACGCAGCTGTATGCAAACCACAGAATGAACGTTAAACGGGATCTGGTAAAAGATATGGAATGGGAATTAGAAAGAAAAGAAAGGAAGTAACGGCAATGAAGCGCTCGACTATTTTACTGACAGCATGTGTATTTATGATGGGGACGATTGCAGCCGCCCCTGTTTCCTATGCAGCCGGTGCAGCAGATTTCCTTAATCACGGACACAGCAACGAAGCTCCTTCTGAAGAACAGGATGTCTCTGAAGATGGAGATCAGACTTATTCAGATTATACAGAAGATGATTTATATCAGGATGAGGCAGGAACCGGGCAGGATCCTGTTTCAGGTATAGACACAACATGGTTCAATTATGAGAAACCAGCTAAAACCTATAAAATAACTACCGAGGCGCAGCTCCTGGGTCTGGCAAGTCTTGTCAACGAGAATCAGACTGAATCCTGGAAACCTTCAAGGCTTGAAAATTTTGAAGATGTTACTTTCATCCTTATGAATGATATAAAACTGACAGGCAAATGGACTCCTATCGGTACAGGGACGGCATCATATTTCGCAGGAACCTTTGATGGGAACAATCATACCATCAGTGGAATGGTTGTCGATCCAGACTATGAGTATTCAGGTTTCTTCGGTTATCTCAAAGGACAGGTGAAGAATCTCAATATCGAAGGTCAGATCATTTCAGAATCAGATAATACAGGGGGAATTGCCGGTCAGATGGAAGAAGAAAGCCGGATTGTCAACTGCACTTCATCAGTCGATATTAAAGCCAAAGATAAGACCGGCGGAATCGTAGGATATAATAATGGCGGTAAAATCGAGATGTGCATAAACAAGGGAAACGTTTCCGGAACATATAAGGTCGGAGGAGTTGCTGGAGAAAACTGGGCAGGTACCATCGAGCAGTGTGCCAATACAGGTAATATCCGTTCAACACAGCGAGGTGTTGCCACATATGGTACCGGTGGCGTTGCGGGACGTTCGGTTTCTGCTGATTCAGTCGTTACAGAATCATACAATACAGGTAAAATAACATCCAATACAGAAGCTACCGGTGGTGTGGTTGGATACACAAATGCAGCGGGAGCATCGATAACAAGCTGTTACAGCACCGGCGAAATTGTAATTAAGGGAAACCAGAAGGAAGTGATAAGTTCGTGGGTCGGCGGTGTAGTCGGAATTGTAGGCTGCAAAGGTATCACTGTTCACAGCTGTTATGCTGCAAAAGGCGTTACAGGAGCTGATGTGACCGGTGGTGTAGTCGGCCGGTATATCGATGATCCTAATGACATAAATGAAAATATGATAAACAAGAATTATTATGTCAGTGATTTTTATGATGCAGGCATAGGTCAGACAGAAGAAAACAAGAAAATTTCTGACGCAGCTTTAGGTGTTTCCGGCGGAGGACTCAATAAAATGGCTGCAACACTGGGCCCGGCATATATCAGCGATTCATCAGGCAGATATGGTAATCACGGTTATCCTGTTCTTGAGTGGCAGTCTCCCGTAAGTGAAGAGGAAAGAAGTTACCTTTCTGTGCTTTCAAAGGATGTTCAGATCGGATTTGACAAGTATCTTATTGAAACTGCATCGGATAACAAAACCGGCTGGGCAATGCTTAGTTTCCTGAATCCTAACACTTATATCACAAATGCAGCATCACAGTATCATGCAGATAAAATGGAAAAGGAAGATCAAAATGAGAAATAATACTTATAATTTACTTAGAGATAAATTCAATGTGGCAGAGCCTGTCCTGAAGCTGATTGAAAAGAGCGAGCAGGAGGTTGAAGAGCGTTTTGCAGATCTGGACGATATTATGGCTTATAATCAGTATAAAGTTCTGGATGCTTTTCAGAAAAACGGGATAAGAGACATGCATTTTTCCTGGAATACAGGATACGGATATGATGACCCGGGCAGAGATGCCATCGAAAGAGTATATGCAGATATTTTCAACACTGAAGCCGCACTGGTAAGACCGATCATTGTTAACGGAACCCATGCATTGACTCTGACACTTATGGGAATACTAAGACCGGGAGATGAGCTTATCTACTGTACAGGAGCTCCGTATGACACTCTGGAGGAAGTGATAGGCATCAGAGGTGAAGGTAAAGGTTCCCTCAGGGAATATGGAGTATCATACAAGCAGGTTGAACTTACATCTGATGGAAGAATAGATTTTGATGCATTGAGAGAGGCTATCAGTCCTGCAACGAGAATGATTACTCTTCAGAGAGCAACAGGATATGGATGGAGAAAAGCCATATCTATCGAGGAAATAGAGGAATGGACAAGCTTTGTCAAAGGAATCCGTCCGGATATCGTGTGCATGGTGGATAACTGCTACGGGGAATTCCTTCATGTAAAAGAGCCTACAGATGTAGGTGCTGATGTTATTGCAGGCTCCCTCATAAAAAATCCTGGAGGCGGCCTTGCACTTACGGGCGGCTACATCGCAGGCAGAGCTGATCTTATAGAGAAAATATCATACAGAATGACTTCTCCGGGAATCGGAGGAGAATGCGGTCTTACTTTCGGTCAGACCCGGACTATGCTCCAAGGTCTCTTCATTGCACCTAAAACGGTAAACGGAGCTGTAAAAGGCGCGATACTGTGCTCCAAGGCATTCGAACTTATGGGATTTGAAGTATGTCCGAAATTTGATGATACAAGAAGCGATATTATTCAGGCTGTCAAACTGGGCACCCCTGAAGGTGTGATCGCTTTCTGCGAGGGTATTCAGGCAGCAGCACCTGTAGATTCAGATGTAAATCCGGAGCCGTGGGATATGCCGGGGTATGAAGATCCTGTAATTATGGCTGCAGGAGCATTCGTACAGGGATCGTCCATAGAATTATCGGCTGATGCGCCTATAAGGCCTCCTTATGTTGTATATTTCCAGGGCGGTCTGACATATGAACACTCGAAATTCGGGGTTATTAAAGCGATTCAGCAGCTTTATGACAAAAAACTTATTAATATTCAATAGTATCACAGGAGGTCTATTAGTATAGACCTCTTTGTTAAAGGTAGAGATATGAGTATATCAAGGGCAAATAAACAGAAATTAAGAAGAAGGATCAAAATAATATCGGCAGTTATGAAGCTGGTTCTGCTGCTTGTGATTCTTATAGCAGTGCCTGTGTACATTTACTTTTTTCATTATGACCTGATAGAACGTTTCTCAAATATGGAGAACGTGAATGCACTGTTCAGAGAGTACAAAGCCGAGAGTGTCCTTTTTTATATAGGTGCGCAGATACTTCAGATTGTCATATGTATAATACCTGGTCAGTGGCTGCAGTTTGCGGCAGGATATATATACGGTTTCTGGCTGGGTTATCTTCTGTCTCTTGTCGGGGCTGCGATAGGAACTGTTTTCACATACTATATCGCCAGATTTCTTGGACATGATGCGATGCATCTTATCTTCGGGGAAGAAAAAATACATCAGATGCTGAACACACTAAACAGTAAGAAGGCTGTAGTGCTTGTTTTTCTGATATTCCTGATACCCGGCGTCCCTAAAGACCTGTGTAATTATGTTGCAGGCCTGTCCGAAATGAAGCTTAAGCGTTTCATGGTCGTATCACTCATCGGGCGCTCACCGGGTATGATGGGAAGCCTTCTTATCGGACTTTCGATTGTAAGCGGGAAATACGTAGGTGCCGGTGTCATAGCAGCCGTCGCAGTGGTTCTGTTTGTTCTGGGAATTATATTCAGAAGAAAAATCACCAGTTTCCTTGATAAAGCTTATGACAGACTGATGAAATTATAATGGAGGATTTTATGCTTACACTTGATAAAATATATCATGCAGCCTTTGTTCTTAAAAATGTCGCGAGAAAGACTGATCTGATCAAAGCAACAAAGCTTTCGGATACATGTGAGCTTTATCTGAAGACAGAAAATCTGCAGGAGACCGGAAGCTTCAAACTTCGCGGTGCTTACTACAAGATCAGTCAGCTGACTGACGAGGAAAAGGCACGCGGTATCATTGCCTGCAGTGCAGGAAACCACGCTCAGGGAGTTGCTATGGCAGCGGCCCGTAACGGAATTAAAGCGATGATATGCATGCCTGATGGTGCTCCTTTAAGCAAAATCGAAGCAACCAAGCAGCTGGGAGCAGAAATATGTCTTGTAAAAGGTGTATATGATGATGCCTATGCGAGGGCACTACAGATTCAGGAAGAAACCGGTGCCACATTTATCCACCCTTTTGATGATGAACTTGTGATAGCTGGTCAGGGTACGATAGGACTTGAAATACTTGATGAGCTCGAAGAACTGGATGCGGTAGTTGTTCCCATAGGAGGCGGCGGTCTTATTTCAGGCATTGCCTTCGCAATCAAGCATCTTAATCCTGATATAAAGATTTACGGTGTACAGGCGGCCGGAGCCGCCAGCATGTATGAAAGCCACAAGGCAGGGGCTCCGGTTATGCTCGATTCGGCGGCAACTTTCGCAGATGGCATTGCAGTAAAGCAGCCGGGAGAAAATACTTTCAGAATTATAGAAGAGTATGTTGATGAAATAGTGACAGTGACAGAGGATGAAATCGCCGCATCAATCCTGGCGCTCATAGAGAAGCAGAAGGTGATTGCAGAAGGGGCAGGAGCTGTTGCTGTAACAGCAGTTATGTTTGACAAGCTGCCTGTCCGTGATAAAAAAGTGGCATGTGTGGTTTCCGGAGGTAATATTGATGTGAATATTCTGAGCCGTGTCATTACCAGAGGTCTGGTGACAAGCGGCAGAAATGTCAATCTGACCATTGCCCTGACAGATAAACCGGGACAGCTGCAGGAAGTTTCAGAAATAATAGCAGGCTGCGGAGGAAATGTAGTGGCAGTACATCACGACAGAGCAGATGCCAATATGGCAATAACAAGCTGTTTTCTCAAGCTTGCTCTGGAGACCAGAGACCATCAGCAGATACAGGAAATAAAAAACAGACTTACTGAAGCAGGATTCAGCCTCGTGACAGAAAGAGTATAAAATAATAAGAACGAATGTTCATTTATTCATTGACAACGAACAGATATTCTGATAAACTATCGATATAAACAAGAACAAATGTTTGATAGGGCAGGAAAGTGAGGGCTGTCATGAATACAAGAACGAGAAAGAAATACAGAATCACATCTAAATTCAGATTTATAACTTCAATCGTTATTATGCTGATGCTGGCAGCAGCGGCATTTAATGTTATAACCGGGCTGCATATATCAACAGCACTGACAAAGCCTCAGTATACTAATGTTCAGATAACATATGGAGATACTTTATGGGATATTGCATGTCAGTATAAATCTGATGACACCGATGTTCGCAAGGCAGTATACGATATCTGTAAAGTTAATGGAATCGAAGCTTCGGATCTGGAACCCGGTATGACTATTAAGGTTCCTGAAAAGCTTTAGTTGTTTCAGCATATTTCAGTTGCTTTTGAAGACCAGGTGATATACGTAATATATTTACGGTTAACAATCCTGCATCTAAAGGTATAATATATCCGGAAGATAATTTAAAATCGCTTAAATCAAAAATTAGAGTTTCGTTTTAAAGCAGATGTAATGAATAATGAGCTGGTCATATGGATGAATATTAAGAAATTTAAAAATACATAATTCCTACTTTTTACAAAGCCAGATGCAGATGTAATATTTGAATCTGGCTTTGTTTTTGGTATAAACACATTCAAATTGCTTAAAAACGTCATAACTATTCCTAAAATTATGATTATCGGAATAGTTGCTTCCTGGTGAATCAGTTCCCTTTTAGCTCAGTGAATCAAGATAACTCTGTAATATGATAACAGCAGCCTGTTTATCGATTATCTGTTTTCTTTTGTTTCTGCGAAGATCAGCTTCAATCAGAACCTTTTCGGCCATAACTGTCGTAAGTCGTTCGTCGTAATAAACTATACTGATGTTTCCCATGCCGCTGCTTCTCATTTTGTTTTCCAGCATAGTTTTGAATTCATATACCTTTTCGGTCTGCGGACTGTCCGTACCGTCAAGCTTTTTTGGCAGACCGATCACTACTGTATCGCAGTCATATTCTCTGATATAGTCCATAACCTTACCGGCATCCTTGCGGATACCTATACGTTCGATGGTCGTTATGCCCTGTGCAGTTATATTGAGGGCATCGCTGACTGCAACTCCGATTGTCTTATCTCCTACGTCTAGTGCTATTTTTTTCATATAATTCTCCTAAAAAATCAAGCGGACAGATTTACTGTCCGCTGTATGAACGATCATTTATTGAAACTGACACGGCTATTTGTGGAGGTATGCTCTTATCAGCTCTTCTACCAGATCATCTCTTTCGATTCTGCCCATAACGTTTCTGGCATTATTATGGCTTGTGATATAAGAAGGATCACCTGATAAAATATATCCTACCATCTGATCAATAGCATTGTATCCTCTTTCTTCAAGTGCATCATATACAATATTGAGAATCTCTTCAATTGTTCTTTGCTCAACTCTGTCGAAATTATCATACATTCTAGTTTGTCTGTCCATTATCACTCAACCTCCATTTTATTAGAACAAACCTATATCTTAGATACAAGGTCTGGCAAAATTATTAATTTAATGAATATTGAATTCATTATAACATCTGAATAGCCGTAATTACAAGTCAAATCCATTTATTTACATGAAATTATCACATTAATTTACACTATGATAACAATTCTCTTGCTTTATCAAATGCTGCCGTGATCTTTGACGGATCTTTAGCTCCTGCCTGTGCCATATCAGCCTTGCCGCCACCGCCGCCGCCTGCCGCAGCTGCGATTTCTTTTATCATCTTGCCTGCATGGAGTCCCTGTTCAACAAGATCATCTGTAAGGGATACGAGGAATGTGACTTTGCCGCCTGAAACTGCAGCAAATACCATAGCAGCATTTTTGTTGTCAGCCTTGATCTGATCAGAGAGACCTCTGAGATCATTAATATTATAGTCTTCAAACTGCTTTGTTATGAGTCTTATTCCGTTAATATCAGCAGCTTCATCTATGAGGTTTCCAAGACCTTTGCTCATTTCAGCTTTCTTGAGTTCCTCGATTTCTTTTTTTAGTGCCCTGACTTCATCCACAAGGGATGCGGATTTGTCTATCATATTGTCACGGTTGGATTTGAGAGCTTCAGCCGTGTGTGAAATCAGAGATTCATCTTCATTATATTTATTCAGGATACCGATACCTGTTACAGCTTCAATTCGTCTTACTCCGGAAGCAATACCAGCTTCGCTGAGAATCTTGAAAGCACCTATCTGGCCGGAATTCTTAACATGAGTTCCGCCGCAGAGCTCTTTGCTGAAATTACCTATGGATACAACTCTTACTGTATCTCCGTATTTTTCTCCAAAAAGCGCGGTGGCACCTTCGTCAAAAGCTTCATCTATAGACATTACTTTTGTCTCTACATCTATGAAATGACTTATTTTATCGTTTACGATATTTTCTACCTGCTGGATTTCTTCATCGGTCATACCCTGGAAATGGTTGAAGTCAAATCTCAGACCATCCTTGGTTACAGATGAACCTGCCTGCTTGACATGATCACCCAGAACCTCCCTGAGTGCTTTGTGAAGCAGATGGGTTGCCGTGTGGTTGGCTGCTGTCCTGTTCCTTGTAGGAGCATGCGGCATACATATAACTTCGGTACCGGTTTTGACCGAACCTTTTTTAACGACTACTTTATGAGCGAAGATATTCTGGAATTTTGAAACATCCACTACTTCTGCTGCGAAATCATCATTGTAGATAAGGCCGGTATCGCATGCCTGGCCGCCGCTTTCTGCATAGAACGGTGTTTTATCCAGAGCTATCAGGCATGTATCTCCTGAAGCTGCGGATTCTATAATCTCATTATCACGGAAAACTGCTGTAACTGTGCTGCTCTGCACCATAGTATCGTATCCTGTGAATTCCGTAGCTTTATCAAATTTAATGGATGAAGTCGCTTCGTCCCAGCCTGCGCCTTCCATCTCCTGTTCCACCTTGGAACGTACCTTCTGCTCTTCCATTGCAGCCCTGAATCCGTCAATATCAACAGTGAACCCTGATTCCTCAAGTATTTCTCTTGTCAGATCAATCGGGAATCCGTAGGTGTCATGAAGCTTGAATGCCTTTTCTCCGTCAAGAACTGTACTGCCGGCAGCTTTGAGATCATCGATATGGCCATTTATGATCTTCATACCCTGATCGATAGTTGATGCGAATTTCTCTTCTTCGACATTTACAACTTTTTTGATCATAACACGGCGTTCCTCAAGCTCAGGATAAGCTTTGCCGGATACGTCTATCACTCTGTCACAGAGATCTGCCAGGAATGAGCCTTTAATACCCAGGATCCTTCCGTGTCTTGCTGCACGTCTTATCAGTCTCCTGAGAACGTAACCGCGTCCCTCATTGCCCGGGAGGATGGAATCACCTATCATGAATGTCATGGATCTGAGATGGTCAGTGATAATTCTTATGGAAACATCTGTTTCAGCCTCACCCTGCTTGTATTCAACGCCTGAAACCTTAACTACACCTTCCAGAACATACTGGATTGTATCGATATCAAAAATGGAGTCTACACCCTGCATGATGCACGCGAGTCTTTCGATACCCATTCCTGTATCAATGTTCGGATGAGCAAGATCAGTGTAGTTACCCTCTTCATCTCTGCTGAACTGTGTGAAAACATGATTCCAGAATTCCACATATCTGTCACATTCACAGCCTGGTTTGCAGTCAGGACTTCCACAGCCGTACTTTTCTCCCCTGTCGTAGTAGATTTCAGAGCAAGGGCCGCAAGGACCGGTTCCGATTTCCCAGAAGTTATCATCTTTACCGAGACGTACTATTCTTTCTTCAGGCATACCAATAACATTTTTCCATATGTCATAGGCCTGATCGTCGTTTTCGTATACTGTTGCCCAAAGCTTGTCTGTAGGCATTTTGAGAACCTTGGTGATGAATTCCCATCCCCATGTCAGAGACTCTTCTTTGAAATAATCTCCAAAAGAGAAGCTGCCCAGCATTTCAAAGAATGTGCCGTGTCTTGAGGTGTAGCCCACATTCTCTATATCGCCGGTTCTGATGCATTTCTGACAGGTTGTCATTCTCTTGCTTGGCGGTGTTTCAAGTCCTGCAAAATAAGGCTTGAGCGGGGCCATACCGGAATTTATAATAAGAAGACTCTTATCTTTCTCAGGAATAAGCGAGAAGCTTTGTCTTCTGTAGTGTTCTTTTGATTCATAAAAGCTTAAAAATAATTCTCTGATTTCATTTAAACCCAGTTTTTCCATTATTTTATCCTCCGTAATTTTCGGGTGATTGCGTGTTATTTCAAGCAATACCTAATTTTATATTATATCAGAGAAGCATTCATATTTCAATATTTTCATACTCCGTTAAGGATTAATTGCCCTCTTTATATTATTAATCATAAATAGTATAATTATATCAGTATAAACATTATACTAAGAATAATGATATGGAGGATAAAATGAACCTTGAAAAACTTACTATCGGACAGATGGCAAAGCTGAACGGAATATCGGAGCAGACCCTCCGGCTGTATGACAGAGAGCAGCTTCTGACCCCTATGGTCACAGATCCGCGCACAGGATACAGATATTATCATATCATTCAGTCTGCACGGCTCGATATGATACAGAATATGAAAGCTTACGGTATGACTCTCAGACAGATAAGCAGCTTTTTTAATGAAGGAAATGCAGACAGCATCAAAGAGTTCCTTCTGCATCAGCAGGACCACATAGATGGCCAGATAGATGAACTGATAAAGCGAAAACATTCGATTGCCAGAACTCTTGATAATTTCAGGCAGTATGAATCCCTGCCCAAGGATGGTCAGATGTTTCTCCAGTATATTCCGGAAAGGTGGATTTACAGGTATACGTCAGAAAAGGATTTCTTTGATCAGGATTATGCCGGATATGAATATATGCTGAGAGAACTTAAAATGCATCTGGACAACAACGAGCTTTCGATGACATATTTCTGCAATGTGGGAAGTATAGTCAGACAGGAAGATATTAAAGAAGGCAGATTCACTTCCCATGATGTGTTCATGTTTGTTGATTCCGACGATGAGTCCATACCTGTGCAGTCTATTCCGGCCGCCATGTATTACTGTACCTGTGCAGCTGATTTCTATGCGGAAAAGGACAAGGCACTTATGCTTATAGATGAGATTCACAGCCGAGGTTTTGAAATATGCGGGGACTATATATGCGAGGTTATCGTAGAACTGCCTATATTCAAACAGGATCAGAGGAATATGTTCTACAAGATAGAGATACCTGTTGTATCAAAATGATAATTATCAGATAATACACTTGACTTTATACCAACTATAACCTTTATATTATAGGTATAAAGGAGGTGTCTTATATGAACAGAAAGATAAGATTTGCGCAGTACGGATGTGGTAAGATGAGTAAATACCTGATGCAGTATGCGATAGACAAGGGATGTGAGCTTGTGGCAGCATTTGATATGAATCCTGCTGTCATTGGGAAAGATGTCAGTTCTGTAATAGGATGTGAAACGGTCGGTGTCACAATTTCAGATGCAAAGGATGCTGCCGGAGTACTGGCAGAGCTGAAGCCGGATGTGTGCATAATAGCAACCAGGAGTACAGTTGAAGAGCTTAAAGATGCTTTTGAGGCTTGTGCTGTCAACAGTGTGAACGCTATCACAACCTGTGAGGAGGCCCTTTATCCATGGAATTCTTCACCGGATCTTACCGGCGAGCTTGACAAGCTTGCCAGAAAACACGGATGCACTCTCTGCGGCAGCGGATACCCAGATCTTTTCTGGGGAACCATGATAACGAATTTAGCGGCTTCATCTGCGAAGATAACAAGAATCAAGGGAAGCAGCAGCTATAATGTGGAGGATTACGGTATTGCTCTGGCTCAGGGGCATGGCGCAGGACTGACTATAGAAGAATTTGAGAAAGAGATCGGAAATTATAATTCCCTTTCTTCTGATGAAATCAAGGCTCTTGTGGAAAAGGGCGAATATATACCGTCATATATGTGGAATCAGAATGGTTGGCTGTGCAGCCAGATGGGACTTACGGTTATCTCACAGACGCAGAAATGTATTCCGCACACTTACAAAGAGGATCTGCATTCGGAAACTCTGGGGATGACAATAAAATCCGGTGATGCCACAGGAATGTCTGCAATAGTAACAACCGAAACTGCAGAAGGTATCACAATTGAAACCGAGTGCATAGGTAAAGTGTATGCTCCTGATGAATTCGACAGAAATCAGTGGACGCTTTATGGGGAGCCGGATACTACTATTACGGTGGAACGCCCTGCAACAGTCGAGCTTACATGTGCAACAATCGTAAACAGGATTCCTCAGCTTATTGATGCGGAACCAGGCTACATTACCACGGATAAGTTCCCTTACAGTCAGTACATGATAAAACCGGCAAATGAATATGTGAGGACACGTTAAGCTGAATAACAGTAATCGGCAGCTTCTGACATAAAACAATCAGCACCTGGGCATAAAACTCAGGTGCTGATTATTATATATTATTCTTCTTCATCGAATATACTCAGGTCTATATCATCTTCCGTCATACCGAGAGACTCATAGTCGGGCAGTTTTTCCCATATCTCCTCTTTGAGTCGTTCTTTTCTGTTAAAATCCTCAAGTACGCCCATTCAACTCACATCCTTTCCTTTCAGACTGCTTCTGTAATTCTGTCTGCGGCTTTTTTCAGATCACTGACAATATCTCTGAATTCTTCCTTTACATCACATTTTTCTTCAGGTGCCAGGAACATATATACGTGCATCCCTATGATTGCACCTGCAAGGCCTATTCCCAGAATAGTACTGCATGATTTTCCCATATCATAACCTCCTGCTTCTTGGCGGAATTATCCCAAAGCCTGCATTTGTCCTAATCGTCAAAGGCGGCTTTGCACATAATTATTATGTACATTTTCTCAAATAAAAAACTTCCAATTGTAATAAGATTGGAAGTTTTTCATTATATTATCTACATCAGTTATAGGCTTCAGTGCTCAGTTCAGGATTTCCATTACTGCATGAAGTGCTGCTGTCTTCATATTTTCTTGTCGCAAACCATGCAACAGCCAGCGCACTCAGACCTCCTGCTATCTTGCCGACTATGACAGGAAGTATCATTTCCTTGTTGACACTTGCCGCAAAAGCAAGATCATCTCCTATTACAAATGTTCCGCTTACCATGAATGCAGAATTGATTATTTTTCCCCTGGAATTCATTCTGTTCATCATTTCACACATCGGAATGTTATTTGCCATACTGGCGATAAGTCCCGCTGTTGATGTTTCATTGATGCCGATGTAGCTGCCCACCTTCATCAGTGGCTGTTTGAGCTTACGCGTTATCATACACACCATAGGAAATGCTCCCGCAAGCATTATAGCAATATGTCCTATTACAACAAAACCTTCATCCAGTGGTGCCATACCGGGAATTATCACAAAGCCGGTCAATGTTTCAATTATGGCACATACCAGAGCAGCTGTGATCATCGCAACAATAAGATCGCCGAATATTTTAAACCCCTTTATCATCTTCATAGGAAATTTCACAAGACCTGCAACAATCAGAACTGCAAAGAGAATAATCGGTAACAGGTTTCTTATCATCATCGACAGATCATAGCCTGCAACCAGGCCTCCGGCAAGAGCACCGATTGGAATGGTTATCACACCATATAGAATTCCCTGTGCAAGGTACTGATAATCTTCTTTTTTTAATATCGCTATCGCAACCGGTATTATGAACACTATTGTGTTGCCCATCATTCCTCCCAGTATCAGCCCGGAAAAATCGGCGACATCTGAATTTGATGTCATTTCATGGGCAATCGTATATGCTCCCATATCCATTCCGAGGAAGGAACCTGCCATCATGGCCGGATCTGCTCCCAGAAATTCGTATACAGGTCCCAGAACGGTCAGCAGCATCTTTGTGAGAACGGGCGCAAAGGATAATATTCCCAGCATAGATAGTGCCAGTGCTCCGAGAGACTGAAAACCCTCTTCAAAATCATCTGCAAGTCCCAGTTTAAATTTCTTTTTTGTTATCCTGTCAAAACCTCCCAGAATCATAAACAAGACCATGATATCAACAACAATCTGATTAAAACTTAAATGATCCACAATTTCACCACGCAGTTACGATGCGTATTCGTCCTTTCTGTTTTATTAATGTTTTATTACGTTTACAATAACAGAATATCATTATGTTTAATTATTAACAATAATTAATTTGCTGATAAAGTATATCGTTTTGCTGTTTTTAATCAGTTTGTTTATTTAATGGTAAGATGAATAATTAATTTGCTTAATCAAAAAGGCATAAAACAACCGCTGTTTAAGAAATGTATAAAAAAATATACCTTTGTGTGAAAGGTATATTTTAATAGCGTGTTTATCAGCTTCTGTTCTGCTGCTCAACCAGCTTGTCAGCACCGTACTTTTTACGCAATGCAGGTTTCTCTATCTTACCTGTTGCATTTCTAGGAACATCTGCAAAGATAATCTGTTTAGGTCTCTTGTATCTTGGAAGTTCCTTGCAGTATTCGTTGATTTCCTCTTCGGTGCACTCCATGCCGTCCTTGACTGAAATAATTGCACCGGTGATTTCACCAAGACGCTTGTCCGGAAGACCGATAACAGCAACATCCTTGACCTTATCGTACGCGCTGAGGAAGTTCTCGATCTGTACAGGATATATATTTTCACCGCCGCTGACAATAACGTCCTTTTTTCTGTCAACGAGGAAAATGAACCCGTCCTCATCCTGCATAGCCATATCTCCTGTGTAGAGCCAGCCGTTCCTGAGGGTATTGGCAGTAGCTTCGGGGTCATTGTAGTAGCATGTCATGACGCCGGGGCCTTTGACGCAAAGCTCACCCACGTCGCCCTGCTCCACTTCTTTATCATTTTCATCTACAATCCTGCATTCCCATCTGTAACCAGGAATACCGATAGCACCTACCTTATGAATGTTCTCTATTCCCAGATGTACACATCCCGGACCTGTGGATTCAGAAAGACCGTAGTTTGTATCATACATGTGATGCGGGAAATATTCCTTCCAGTGAGTAATAAGTGATGGAGGTACCGGCTGTGCTCCGATGTGCATAAGTCTCCACTGATCAAGCTCGTAATCCTCCAGCCTGATATCTCCTCGGTCAAGGCTGTCCAGAATGTCCTGTGCCCATGGAACCAGCAGCCATACGATAGTGCACTTTTCCTTTGATACAGCATCGAGAATGATTTCAGGTGTAGTTCCTGTCAGCAGCACTGCCTTGCTTCCTGCACAGAGGCTTCCCATCCAGTGAAATTTAGCACCTGTGTGATAAAGAGGCGGTATGCAGAGAAACACATCGTCCCTGCCTGTCAGATGATGTTTCTGTTCCATCTGGGCAGCCTGAGTCAGGCTCTCGTGATTATGTAAAATAGCCTTAGGGAATCCGGTTGTACCCGATGAGAAATAAATTGCAGCGTCATCCTCTTCGTCAAGTCTGATAAGCGGCGCTGTACTCGAACAGTCAGCCACCAGCTCCCGATAACTCTCTGCGAAGGTAGGACATCCGTCTCCAACATAAATCAGAAGTCTTCCCCTGCTCATTTCTTCTTCGATTGATTCTATTCTGCCGATGAATTCCGGTCCGAAGAACAGCACATGAACCTCGGCCAGATCAGCACAGTATTGGATTTCATCAGCTGTGAAACGGAAATTGAACGGTACAGCTATAGCTCCTGTTTTGAGTATTCCGAAGTAAATCGGAAGCCACTCCAGACAATTGAACATCAGGATAGCTACACGGTCACCCTTCTTTATTCCTCTGCTGAGGAGCATGTTTGCCACCCGGTTTGCTTTTTCATCGAATACGCTCCAGGTTATTTCTCTTCTGTAGGGTGTGGAAGATGTCTGCTGCACCAGGTCGTATTCCTTCCAGGTCTTTCTTCTGGCATCCTTGATCATAGGATTGAGTTCTACTAATGCTATCTCGTCACCATATAATTTATGGTTACGCTCGAGTAAATCTGTTACCGGCATTGTTTCCAGTTCCTTTCTTGTATATATTATCAATTTGTTTGTTATGACAAAAAATCTAACTTATATATTATACAATAATTACAACTGTTAGTCCAGTGATAAAATAAAGCAGCTGCAGGAGGCTTGTCATATTGCGGATCTGACGGAAGCCTCGTGCAGCTGCCTTAATCATTATGAAAGTGTTTATGTATAGTGTTTTATCTGTTGTAAGTTCCTATTTCAGCCAGCTCAGCAATACAGTCATCCCATCCTCTGATGAGCTTATCAATGTCTTCATCGCTTGTTACAGGTGATACCAGCATCATATTGTGG
>JBJESR010000280.1:4000-6790 GCA_051882895.1 Lentihominibacter sp. | reverse complement strand
GAATCAGAAATGTA
This sequence comes from Lentihominibacter sp., assembly GCA_051882895.1. GTDB lineage: Bacteria > Bacillota > Clostridia > Peptostreptococcales > Anaerovoracaceae > Lentihominibacter. The sequence goes on along the minus strand of JBJESR010000280.1, from coordinate 6,776 downwards.
AGGCCTCCCCATTCTGATACCATGTACGGGAACCTCCAGATATTCCCCATACCGACAGCCGAACCTACACATGCCAGTGTGAATCCCCAGCGGCTTTTGAAACCGTCCCGTGCATGTTCCTGGTTTTTCATAATAAAACTCCTCTAAACAAGTGCGGAATATCGCAGCAGCGATATTCCGAAAATAATAAATAATAACGTTCAGCACCGCATCAGCAGTGCTCGCCGCTGATGCAGCGACAGTCTCTATATCTTACTATAAAAGCCCGGCAGTTTCAATATAATATGGCCTGGTTTCCGACGGATGTGGCTTCCAGATTACAGGGTTTCCGGCGGAAACTCTGTGTCCCTCCAGAATAGTAAAAGCACTGCCCCATCGAAGCAGTGCTCTCATCATTCAGTATCTCATGAATACAGATTTATTCTGAGCGTTTTCCTGTCATATGTTTTATATCCATCTCATATGCGCAGAAGTTTCCCATTTCTGCATCCATAAACTTCTGTCCGCCTTCCATATATCCGCCGCAGTATTTCTCCAGTGTCAGAGTCATTGCTCTGCTTATATCCTCCGGTGTCTCAAGCCTCTTCACGTCACCGTAAACAATAGCGCTTCGATAATATGTCGTGAATTTATCTTCCTGAACATCATCAAGTTCAACCACAGAAAGCGATACATTAGGGTTTGCACTAAGAAGATCATACTTCTGGCCTGCTGTAGCCCCATGAAAATAGATCTTCCCATCACTGTAAACATAGCTGACAGGTACTGAGTATGGATACTTGCCCGCACCGTTAATTGCCAGGGTTCCATGAGTCTGCTTATTGAGTATCTGTATAGTTTCTTCCTGTGATAACTGCTGTCCGTTCAATCTCATTTCTCTGAACATTTTCTCTCTCCTTTTCCTAATTAAGCAAAGTCAGTTTCATCTATTATAGCATAACAAAGACAACATATTTACTTTTTCACTTTTTATCATCTAATATTCATTATGAACGTTATATACATTCATCAATCTGCTGCATCGCTATTGACCAGCTCAATTGCCTCTTTTCCTGTCATATGCTCGATATCAATCCGAACCATGCAGACAGTATTAAACGATCCATTGATTTCATCTGCGATTCCTTCTTTATAGTCAGGCGAATATTTCAGTGCCAGCTTCTCCAGTGCCGTCCTCTTTGCATCCTGATCCTCGATCACGTGAGCTTTGCCGAATACTATCACACTGCGGAAATAAGTGGTATATTTTTCCTGAACAATCTGATCCTTGTCGATTATGCTGAATGATACTCGGGGCTCACTGTTTATGGCATCCAGTTTGTGCCCTTCTGATGCACAGTGAAAATAGATTTTACCATCATCATAAACATAGCTGAGGGGCACTGAATACGGATACCCTCCGTCTCCGATCACAGCCAGAGTGCCGGCAGTACATCTGTTAAGCACTTCTATGGTTCTTTCTTCTGTTAATTCCTGTTTCTTTCTCCTCATTTCTCTGAACATTTCTTATCCTCCTTGTTACAAACTTATGAACGAGAGTTATGCCGAGGTCATGTTGGGGTTATATCGCGGTCATGCCGGATCCAGCGAATCAGATTCCCGAGAATTTTCGAAATCCTGCATTTTTGTATGCTATTTCGAAAGCAAACCCCGTTTTATGTAAACCAAACTGCAGATCAATATTGTTCTGGATACAATTTTTGTATTATTTACTATATTATAACTGCGTTTCTATTAAATCAACCTCTTATAACAGCGATTTTTATGACCTTTTTATGACTATGACTATCTCATCTGAACCTTCGCAACGTTCTCTTTTCGAAACGGACAATAAAATATGCCGATTTCGTAAATCCTCGGGATATTATTGTAAACCGCCCTATTTCAAAACTAAACCTCAGCGCCCGCCTGTTTCTTCTCCCTCATTTTCCAGCTGATAAACCCATACAGATCATTGACCAGGAAAGTCACAAAGCACAGAATCATCGGCAGGTACGCGAAATTATCCAGCGTCGCCAGTATCCACAGAATTATCAGAACTATGTCATTGGCGGCATAGGCAACTGCATACCAGGAGCTTCGGAACAGCATCATATATGACGCCAGAAAACTTGTGGTCACAGACACTATACTGAAAAACAGATTAGGAGTATCCAGTACTGCCAGAATAATACCTAACAGAGCTGTGACAGCACCGGCCAGCACCCACATCCATACAGCCTGTTTCATCGAAAGCTTATTGATTTTCACCACATTCCTGTCCTGCTCATACGGATGCTTCAGCCAGGAAATGACTGACATGAATGCGATCGGTCCGGTCATTCCCAGATATGTGATCATTTCTCCGTAATATCGGAAATCGTATGATGTTACAGCATAGAGTATACTGAATATGACAATCAGAATCTGCCCCCATACATTCCCCCTGGCGATAAAAATCAGCGAAGTTACTCCGATATCCGTAGCCGCCAGTTTGACAATACTCACATCTCCCGTCATAATATTCGAAACCGTTACGATCACGAATGATATTATCCACAATGCCCATTCCTTTTTTGTCAGTTCTCTGAAAGGATTCTTCAAAACACTCTTTAAAACCAAAACTCCATCTCCTTAAAAAAATAAGCACACGTTGATGCATCTTCTAAGACCTAACGATACATCACGAGTGCTCACGCACAACTACCCGGTGGCAGTAAATATTATTTTTACGCTTCTATTATACTATGAAACTGACAGAATTCAAGACTAAATTCCACTGTCCCCTCATTTGCCT
>JBJESR010000280.1:0-3900 GCA_051882895.1 Lentihominibacter sp. | reverse complement strand
CTGTCAGAAACCCTGCAGCCACATACCCTGCAGCTGCCAGCACCGCCAGCAGCACCGCATAAGGAGCAGTCGTCCTGACAAGACGCATATTGGACACTCCCGTTCCGGCGGAAGTCATAAACACAGGATCCGCATAGAAGCAGCAGTTGCACCCTAATGTGACACCCGACATGATTGCCGCCGCCACAAGGGACGGATCCACACCCATAGCCGCTGCCAGCGGAATAAACACCGGGACAGCAATAACCTGCATTATCCAGTACGCCGCCGTCGCAAAAGTAGCGAAGGCAACCACAACAAAAGTCAGAGCAGGAAGCAGCTCCGGCGGCACAGTTCCTCCGATGCCTCCGATCAGATAATCAAAGAACCCCAGCTTCTCATTCGCCGCACTCAGCATAAATGCGAAGAATATTATTATTCCCAGAGACGCCATGGATTTCGCACCCTCAAAAAAATTCTGAACAAATTCACCTACAGTCATCAGATGGCGCCCTACATACATGACAAACTGCAGAGCCACCGCCGCAACAAGACCATGAACCAGATCATTGTCACACAGCAGCACCACCGCCACCATCACAACAACAGGGAGAACAGCATTAAGGGCAGAGCTTTCCTTCTGAGCATCCGCCGTGCTGATATCCACCAGCGACGAGCCCCCTTTCTCTTCAGGCACCACATCACCGCCGCCTTCAACACGCCTGTATGAATCCCTCAGTACACCCACCTTCGGCACAACGCCCGCTGCTGCCAGAAGGCACAGGATTACCGCCGCCAGCGGATAGAACATATACGGAATCGCTTTCACATATCCGATAAAATCCATCCCCTGCTCCGAGAGCAGCCCGACAGTAAAAGCTGTCCAGCTTGAAAAAGGAATCAGCACACACAGACATGCCGCCATCATATTTGTCTGCATCGCCAGATGCTCTCTGGGGATACGGTTCTCATCCGTTATACTTTTCATGGAAAAGGACACTGCCAGCGTGCTGAGGTAATCATCGACAAACATGACAAACGCCATAGCCCAGGCAACCAGCAGAGGCTTCCTGGGACCGGATGCAAATCCGGAAACAATCCTGCTGAAACCCATCAGTGCGCCCGACTCCTGAAACAGCCTGATCATTCCGCCGAATCCGATAAGTATTATGAGCACGAACTGATACGATGAATTGGAAAGCGCCCCGTACATCATATCGATAAACCCGCCGAAAAAGTCTTCTCTATATACCAGCACAGCTCCGAGAACAGAAGCCAGCACCATCATCTCCGCAATCCGCTTCGTGATCAGCGCCCCCACCATGAGAACAGTGATCGGCAGGAATGCAAGCACAGCATCAAGCATTATTCCACCCCTTTTCTGAGCCTTTCCATGGCTTCCATCAGAACACTGCGAGGACATGCAAAATTTATCCTCTGGCACGGCTCTCCCCCGTCGCCGAATATATATCCGTCGTCAAGAGCAAGCCCTGCTTTGAGCTTCATGCGATTCTCCAGTTCCTCCGTCGTAAACCCATATCCGCTGAAATCAAGCCAGGCCAGATAAGTCCCTTCAGGCCTTCTGAATTTTACCTCCGGCAGCTCCGATGCTATGAATTTTACCATAAAATCAAGATTTCCCGACAGATATTCAAGCAGCTGCTCCAGCCACTCTTCACCTTCATTATACGCCGCAGTCTGTGCTGCAAGCCCGAATACATTCGGCATAACGCCTGCCGATTTCAGACTTCCTGCCAGTCTTCGGCGGAGCCTGCGGTCGGGCACAATGATATCAGAAACCTGAGCTCCGGCAAGATTGAAAGTTTTTGACGGTGCCATACAGGTGATGGTATTCACCATCAGCTCCTCCGACAGACTCGCTGCAGGTATATGTATATTGGGGCGATAAACCAGATCCGAATGAATCTCATCAGATACCAGCAGCACATCGTTTGCCAGGCAGATCTCACCTGCTCTTCGAAGCTCTTCCTTTGTCCATACCCTTCCCACAGGATTGTGAGGGCTGCACAGGATCATCATCTTAACACTGCTGTCTGCCGCCTGCCTTTCCAGCTCTTCAAAATTCATCTCATATCTGCCGCCATTGTTTATCAGCCTGTTATTGACCACCTGACATCCATTATCTTCTATCACCTTGTAAAACGGATAGTATACAGGACTCTGGAGGATAACCTTATCCCCGGGGCTGCAGAAAGTCCTGACGATATGCCATAATGCCGGGACAACTCCCGGCGAGAACACGATCCAGTCCTTTTTTACATCCCAGCGGTTTCTTCTCTTCTGCCATTTTATTACCGCTTCATAGAACTCATCGCCGGCCAGTGCATAGCCATATATACCATGCCCTGCACGTTCAGCCACAGCATCTATCACCGGCTGTGCTGTCCTGAAGTCCATATCGGCAACCCACAGAGGAATGCAGTCCTCATTTCCGAAATGCCGCTCCAGGTATGATGCCGACCATTTCATTGAATCTGTATTTTTCCTGTCGATCACTTCGTCAAAATTATATTTCATTTTCCTGTCTCTCTTTGTCGTCTCTGAAAAATACCATCTGTCTCTTTTAAAAGAGTATACCATTTTTGCGGTTCCATTTCATCTGTTCTATCACGCATCAGCACATTGACATTTGAATATCTCAGGTCTAAAATATTCTGTATATTCAGTAAAGTGAGGTTCATCATATGGTCAGCGAAGTATTCTTTTTCACATATATATTTGCCGGGTTTGTCGGCCTGCTTGTTATACTGATGGTTCTGCTGCTGACAAAATATCGTACCGACGGCAACCGGAAACTGCTGTCGGCTATAAGAAACTTCATGATATGCACAGCGCTCATTGACGCTCTGTATTTTTATCTGGATTACAGAGTTCTCGTTACAGGACATCACACAGCAGCTCCCATACTGCGGGTGACTGATATCTGTCTTTTCATAGGACAGGTTTATTTCTGGTCAGCATATTTAAGAGAGAAAGGCAACCTGAAATTTCCGCATAATAAAACGGCAGCTGCCATTTTCTACGGACTGTTCGGTCTGTCAATCGCTTCAGCCGTCTTATGCTACGGCTTCCTGATGAACGATTATTACCTGACTCCTGACGGCACTGAACGAACCGCTTCTGTCATCCTCGAAATGTATCTCTGCGTTTTCCTGACCTTCGTGAATCTGTGGCACCTCTATAAAAGTCTCGGGGAACTTGTCCAGAAAAAACTTCGCGTGCTCATCACCCTGATATCAGTTTTCATTGCTGTCAACGGCACATGGAATGCTATACTGGTGACCCAGATAATGACCGGATACGCCAATCCCGAAAACGGAACCATCGTGGACCCTACGGCTCTGTTCATTTTCATAATAAATCTGTTAACAATAATCCTTGTACTTCAGGAGGATTTCTCTGCTCTGTTTACAATTCCCGATGAGCAGCCGGAGCAGGCCCCGTCCATCGATTCACGTCTGGATTTCATCGCCCAGACCCACAACCTGACTCACCGAGAACGTGAAGTCATGGAGCTTGCATACGAAGGACTGACAAACCCTGAAATCGCCGAGGAACTTGTCATATCAAAATACACCGTCAAGCATCATATGCACAACATCTTCGAAAAGCTTGATATTTCAACACGTATGGAGCTGGTCCATCTTGTGAACCAGGAAAATAGTCCAGGTGGACTATTGTAAAATGCACACCTTCGGAGTAGAAAATAAATAGTCAGAAAATTATTTTTATTCCGAAAGGAGAGCATAATTATGAAAGGAAAGTTAAAAAAGATACTGGCTGCCTGCTTATCCGCAGCACTCATATTCACTTTTACCGCATGCGGCGGCTCAGGTATCGATTCGGAGCTTTCCATGGCACCTGCTGTGGAAAAGTATCTTGAAAGCGTAGATCAGGAAT
>JBJESR010000279.1:0-6852 GCA_051882895.1 Lentihominibacter sp. | reverse complement strand
TCTCCTCTTTCTTATTTCTTCTACCGTTTATTTCAGTTGCCCGTTTCAAGAGCAAGCATTATCAGTCTGTCTATAAGCTCACTGTAAGGTATACCTGACGCTTCCCAGAGCTTCGGATACATACTTATATGCGTAAATCCCGGCAGCGTATTTATTTCGTTGAACACTACCCTGCCGCTTTCCTTCAGGAAAAAATCAACTCTTGCAAGTCCTCTGCAGCCCATTATACGATAAACTGCCAGAGCTGCATCTCGGATTTCCTTCTCTTTTTCAGGTTCAAGATCTTCTACAATACGAGTCTCGGATTTCTCATTTTCATATTTGGCATTATAATCATAGAATTCATTAGCTGCAAGTATTTCTCCTATACATGAAGCTTCCGGTTCTTCGTTGCCAAGTACAGCAACCTCTATTTCCCTGCCTATGACAGTCTCCTCCACCAGCACCTTGTCATCTTCATGAAAAGCGAACCTGAGTGCTTCTTTCAGGTCTTCCTTTTTCTTGACTTTGCTGATTCCCACCGAAGAGCCTGCATTTGCCGGTTTGACAAAAAGGGGCAGTTCTCCATTGAAGAATTCAAGAACAGCTTCTGTCTCGCCATCCGGATCTGCTTCGAATTCCTTTATGTGTATGACATCACATCCGGCCTGACATACACCTCCGGCCTGCTCAACCATGGCCTTTGTTATGGCCTTGTCCATAGATGCCGCCGAAGAAGCGGCATCAGAGCCCACAAAAGGAATTCCCGCCAGCTGCAGAAGTCCCTGCATGGTTCCATCCTCGCCGTTTCTGCCATGGAGTACCGGGAAAACCACATCCACTGCAATCACATCAAATTTCCCGTCATCACCTTCTGCAAGGATACCGCCGGTACTCCTGTCAGGCACCAGCATGGCTCTGCGATTACCCGGATAACCTGTCCATGAACCATCACGGATATGAACAGCAGGGGAACTTGTCAGAAACCAGTTCCCCTCCTTCGTTATGCCTATGGTATTGATCTCATATCTGCTGCTGTCGATATGTTCAAGAACAGATGCCGCTGAGATACATGACACTTCATGTTCCTGCGACACTCCTCCGAACAGAATCAAAAGCGATAATTTCTTATCCATATACACTGCCTTTCTTTTCTGCAGACATACATCAGTAAAGACCGGTAGTTGCAGAAATCCGTTCGCTGATAGACTGTACGTCTTCTGTAGGAGTATACCCTTCCTGTGCGAAAAACTGTTCATGGAGTTTCGTAACGTTTGAAGAAAGCGTCACCGGAGGACCATACCATCCGCCATTGCTCCAGCTTCCCACATCGTAAGGCCATCCTTCACTGTCTGTCATCGAAAATGAATTAAGCTTAAGCACCATTGCCAGCATATCAGATGATGACATATTAGTCTTGATTTCAGGCAATATCTCATTAGATATTTTCTTTATTGCACCGATATCAAACTGTTTAGCCTTATCGAATGCAGCCCTGACAACAATCTTCATTCTCTCATTTCGTCTGTAGTCGCCGGTTATGGCATCCTTTCTTATTCTGGCATATGTTACAGCCTGATTGCCATTGAGAGTCTGCATTCCCGCACTCTCTATCTTCTTGTCGGATCCACCGATATTAACATATGTATCGTGGATATATTTATTCATTTCATTTATCTCGGATTCCTGTATCTCAACATCGATACCTCCAAGGGCATCCACTGTATCTGCAACAGCCTTCCAGTTGACAACAACCACTTCTTTGACATTGAGATCAAGATTCTTGTTCAGTGCATACAGCACTTTTGTCGGACCTCCGTAATAATATGCATGGGTCACCTTGTCCAGCCCCACATCATCTCCGAGATCCAGAAGAGTATCTCTGAAAACAGAGAACATTTTTATCTCATAGGTTTCTTTGTTGATGCTGGCAATTATTATCGCATCACTTCTGACATTCTCATCACTGCTCATATCTCTGGCATCAATGCCAAGAAGAGCTATGTTCCTGTAATTGCTCAGTTCCGCATCGACCTGAGGGTTTATGCCTATCATTTCAGGATCCAGTTCAATACGTCCCACATTATCAAGGGTGCTCTTTACCACTGTAAGTCCTGCAGCTATTATACCACCTATTCCAAGCACAAGTATAAGAACCGCAATAAGAGCGATTTTAAGCGCCCTTCCTGACTTTTTGCCCTTCTTTCCGGATTTTTTCTTTTTCCTGTTTTCCTTTGAAGGCTTGTCCTCGTCAGCCTTGTTTTTCCTGCCGGGTCTGGCAATCCGCTTATCAGGATCCGCCTTCGCTCTCTCTTCGAGATACTTCTCCCGCTCAGACTGTTCCTGCTGCTTCGTGCTGCGTCTCATTCTGGAACTGCCGTATGCTGTTCCCTCAGATGAGCCTGCCGCTGTCCTGTCTGACCTTTTACCGCTTTCATGTCCTGCAGGAAAATATTCTCCATACAAAGTATCATCTTTAACATAATGCCCTCTCGAGCTGCTGTTTTCCCTCAGTTTAAGATATTCCTGATATGCCTGATCTTTCGCACGCTGTTCATTGCTTCGATTATTGTCGCTGCTCATCGATTGCTCCTTTCACATTACAGCTAATTATACCAACTGAAGCCGTGTAAATCAACATTTCTTAATATATAACATAATTTACTGCTGTGTATTCTGCCCTATTTTTGTGGCTTTCGTGAAGATTTAAACACGAAGAACCTCTGTCCCAGATAATTCAGCCCGGTAAAAATAATCATCCCTGTTATCATGGCTGCATTATCCTGAACACATGCGGATCTGCCCCAGAGCAGCCATCTCACAAACGGCTTTGCTGCTCCATATGCAATGAGATAACACAGTGCAATATTCGCTGCGAATCTCAAACCGCTTCCCGTAAATCCGCCTTTGAAACCGAATGTGAATTTCCTGTTGAGGAAATAGCTCAATATACTGACAATAATATAGTTTGCTGCTGACGACACCCAGTACGAACATCCGATCAGATTATACAGGCCGAACATTATGATCATTCCGGAAACAGTATTCACAATACCCACCAGAATAAATTTCAGTAATTTATTATCAATTATTCTGTTCATAATAACACCCTGCTGATTACGTATTCTAACATTATACCATTCCAAAATACATATGAGCAAGAAAATATAATATGTATAATCACCCATCATATCCGCATATATTTAACAGAAGTATGCCTGAGGGGGTTTTTTTATGGAAAAAGTTCTGGAAGTCAACAGAGTTCATTTGTCCGGAAGGGTTCTGACAAGACCCGAATTCAATCACAAAACATACGGTGAAGCTTTCTACATGCTGGTTCTGGGGATATTCAGACGCAGTGGATATGAGGACAGAATACGTCTCATTATTCCCGAAAAACTCCTGGGCAGCCGTTCTCCCAAAACAGGAGATCATATTGATATATCAGGACAGGTCAGAACATATAACAGAGAAGCTGACGGCAGAAACAAGCTTGAAGTCACTGTATTCGTCCAGAGAATAGATTACTGTCTTATCGATGAATGTGATTACGATAATCAGGTTCATATAGAAGGATTTATCTGTAAAAATCCTGTAAGACGCAGATCCCCTCTGGGACGTGAAATATGTGATCTTATGATTGCAGTTAACAGGATGTATAATAAATCAGATTACATCCCGGCCATCGCATGGGGCAGAAACGCCGTTTTTTCAGAAAATCTCCAGGTAGGGGATAAAATTGGGCTGAACGGCAGAATCCAGAGCCGTGATTACCGTAAATATACAGAAGATGGACACCTGATAAACAAAACTGCCTATGAGGTGTCCATAAGTGAGATAGAAACCATTATAGCTGCTACATAAATTATTACATCTGGAGAAGCATCACTTCAGGATGGCATTCTTTATCATACTGAGGGCATGTCAGACACTCAAAAAAGTTCGGTGCTTCATCTCTGCTTACTGTGACAAAACCCTGCTTTCTGAAAAATTCTGGTGCTCTGGCAACAAGATAAATCCGCCTGCCGCCAAGCTTCAGAACTTCTTCAATTCCTCTGTTGAGAAGCGTTTTTCCAAGCTTGAACTTCCTGTACTCCGGCGCAACAGCAATACCATCGACGATAAACTCTCCTTCTCTCTCAGCAAGTACAAAAGCTCCGATAAGTTCTTCCTCTGCGGCATCTCCAGCACTTTCATCCATTTCGCCTTTAACGATCTGCCAGCATTTGATCAGATCTGTCGGTACGGGATCCTCCTCTGAAAACTCAAGTCCGTTTTCAATGAAAAAAGGGACAAGCTTCTCGTAATCATCAGTGACTGATATCTTAAAGTTAAGCATATATACTCCTCCTTAATCGTAATGCCATGTATCCTTTGATACGAATACTCTAAGTCTTTTGTTGAGCACACTGAATTCAAGAGGCAGTTCTTCACCATGCTCACCATCTATATCTGTGCTTATATATTCAGGTGACTCTATTCTGAGTTTTTCCGTCTGAAAATACAATACGTTGTCATTTTTCGGATGTCTTCCGTGCACCACCTCAAACAGCAGAGGTGCCAGCTCAACCATATGCATTTTTCTGAACGCGATTACATCCAGTTTGCCGTCATTCATGGAAGACTCAGGAGAAAGCTTCCTGAAACCTCCAGCAGACTCTCCATTCATGACCACCATGAAATAGATCTCTTCCTCGTAAACCTTATCAGGCGTTGTAAGAGTTACCGGAAGTGCTCTTATCTGCGGAATTTCTGTCAGTGCTTTGAGATAATACGCCAGAACACCGATAGCATTCTTCAGATTGGGATCTGTCTTCTGGCTCACATCTATAAGCGCTCCAAGGGCTGCCACGTTAACAAAATGTCTGTTGTTGACAGCTCCTACATCCACGCTTGTTGTCTTATCACCCAGTGCCACATCAAGAAGATAATCCAGATCAGACGGCAGTTCAAAATAATATGCGAAATCATTTGCCGTTCCTGAAGGAAGTAATGCCACAGGCAGATCAATATTGTTCCTGATCATGGCATTGACACACAGATTAATGGTACCATCTCCCCCTGCCGCAATTATCCTGCTGAATTCACTCTGATCAATGCTGCTCAGCACTTCATTTATCACATAGCCTTTGGCGGCTCTTACAGGAATTACCTGATACCCAGCGTTCTGGCAACGCTCAACGATATGATCAAGATTGTTCTTGAAAATACCGCTTCCTGAATACGCATTGTAATAGAGTAGAATCTTGTTTGCCTTTTTCTCATTACCCATTTTTTATAACCCTCCTGACATCTCCTATCAGATATAACGATCCTGCGAATATCACTGCATCATAACTGTTCCAGACACTCTGTGCCACAGCAACTGCTTCTGCAGCATCAGCTGCTTTTACCGCAGCTATCCCAATTTCCCTCAGCTTGCTGTCAAGCTTTTCCACACTGAGTTTTCTGGGATTATCCGGCTCTGTTATAATAATATCCTTCGTTATCTTCACGAAATGATCCAGTATCTCTTTCACCTGCTTATCTGCAAGCATTCCCGTCACCAGCAGCACCTTTTTATCCTGGAAACAGGTCCTGACTGTTTCTTCAAGAGCTTTGGCTCCTGCCTCATTATGTGCGCCATCAATAATTATTATCGGCGGACTGCTCTCATTCCCTGAAATCACCTCAAACCGACCCGGCTGCACAGCTCTTTTAAGGCCTTCATACAGCCTGCTCCGCTCCACCTTTATCTTTCTTTCTCTTCTCAGTATCTCTATCACGGCAAGAGCCGTCTTGAGGTTTTCACCCTGATGTCTTCCGGTCATTGAAACCTCTACATCGCTGTAATCCGTTTCATAGATCTCCATGCTTACCTTCTGTGAAAAAGGGGTCTCCTCTGCAATACTGAATTTTATCTTTGATACGTCATATAACCGGCTTTCCTTCTCATAGGCCGTCCTGGCAATTACTCTGGCAGCCTCCGGTGCATCAACATTGGATATCACCGGAACTCCCGGCTTGATTATCCCGGCTTTATCTGCAGCTATTTCTTCAAGCGTATTGCCCAGTCTGTCCATATGATCATATGAAATAGAGGTTATAGCGCATATCATAGGCTTCGGAACGACATTGGTAGAATCTCCTTTGCCGCCGAGCCCTACTTCGAGAATGGTAATATCTGCTTTTTTTTCTTTGTAAAAAAGCAATGCAATAGTTGTCACCACTTCGAACTCAGTTGGGGAATCGTATCCTTCCTCCACCATTTCCGTCACGGCTGTCAGAACTCTTTCGGTGTATTCATCAAGATCCTCGTCGGAAATATCCTGGCCGCCAAGGCGGATCCTTTCATTGAATTTTTCAATGAAAGGTGATGTGTACAGCCCGACGCTGTAACCGCATGCTGCCAGGCCTTCCTCCAGATATTTGCATACTGAGCCTTTACCGTTTGTTCCTGCAACATGTATCACCTGCAGGTCATTCTGTGGATTGCCCAGCTTGCCCAGGAGCACATTCATTCTTTCCATGCCGAGCCTGCTGCCGAATTTATCGAACTCATGTATTTTTTCTATCGCGTTTGTCATTTTCCTTAATAGTAATGCTATTTTGATACTTTTTTCTCAACGAGTGCAAGTCTGTCACATACGTTAGCAAGCATTTCCTCGTATTTTACCTGCTTTTCCTTTTCTTCATCAATAACCTTCTGCGGAGCCTTGCTGATAAAGCCTTCATTGGAAAGCTTGCCCTTGACACGTTTTACTTCGCCTTCCAGCTTTTTCTTTTCCTTCTGAAGTCTTTCCAGCTCTGCTTCATAGTCCATTATGTCATCCAGTGGAATAAACACTTCTGCACCTGCAACAACTGCAGACATAACCTCCTCAGGAACCTCTG
>JBJESR010000278.1:0-6936 GCA_051882895.1 Lentihominibacter sp. | reverse complement strand
GACGGCTATTTTCTTGACGTCTATGATGTGGATCACGTTTACTTATTGAGGAAGCCTGTAGACTTGGTTCACCTTGAAAAGGCTCTGAACAGAGCCGGGCAGAAGCTGCATGACCTGAAAATCAGCACCTTATCGGTTTCAAACAAACAGGGAATGCACAATGTGCCTTTCAGCGAAATTCTGTTTTTCGAAAACGAGCGCAGACGTGTGCATATTCATACTGTAGGAAACCGGATCTCATTTTACGGCAGGTTTGACGATCTGCTTGATCGGCTGGACAGCCGTTTCATCCGGTGTCACAACAGCTACATTGTGAATATGGCTCGGGTCAGAGAGATGAGCAACAAGAAATTCTTCTTTGATGGTTCCAAAGTTGTACCGATCAGCAAAACCTATTATACTGAAGTACGCGAAGCCTTCATGTCATATGTCGGCAGTGAAATGCTTGTCATTGACAGTGGGGGGGGGGTTACCAGATTAGAGGAATAAATGCGGATTTCAAAAAAGATGGCTGATATGCAGGCAGAATGAAACTGCCTGTATATCAGCCTTTCTGTCTGTGGCGGTTTTCAGTGCTGTTCTGTAATGAAATAAGAATTCTGAAGGCGTCTCCTTCATCTGTCATTTTTATGTAACCGTGATGACGTTCAACTATCTGCCTTATAATTTTTACCCCGAGACCGTGATTCAGGACATCCTCTTTTGTTGTATGCATATTGGATTCCATAGGATGAATATCGGGATTTTTGGTGTTCATCATCGAGAGAAACCATATCCCTCTGCTGGCGGCGGACCGGATTCTGATGCAGGGTTCAGGGGATTCTGAGACGGCAGCAGCCTCGATGCTGTTATCCAGCAGGTTTCCGATGAGCATTACCAGCTCCGGATCAGTGATATCTGCTGATGGCAGGATGTGAATTTCGGCATTCAATGTGATTCCCAGAGAACTGCATCGCTGGTGTTTATTATACAGCAGCGCATCGACAACTGTGTTCCCGCTGTTGATCTTTGAGATCAGACTGTCACATTCTGATATGCATTTTTTATGAAGCTGTCTGCTGCAGTCGGTCTGCTCATCGCAGAGCTGAAGATTATTGCTGAATTCTCTGACCTGATCGATGATGACAGACGCATCATCAAATATTCTTGAAATTTCATCAATATACAGGTTCTGTTCATGACATCGTTCCATAAGCTGCCTGTTTTCTTTTTTGAGCATGAGAAGATAGATATGCAGTGAGAAAAAAAGCAGCACGCAGATGCCGAAGACTGCACAGATTATTATTATATACAGATAACCAGAATCCATTTTCCATTTCCTTTCACCCAGTCAATATTGCCGTCATGTTTTAAAACGATTTCCTTAATGAGGTTATAGTGTACGCTTTCGCGTGAATTTTTACTTTTGACTTTTCGTACTGCGGCAGGGAAACTTATCAGCAGTTTTTCTGCACCTCCACGGGTAAATGAATGTTCGGTGATAAGCTCCTCGTCAGGAATGCCGGCGTATTTTGAAAACTCTCTTATATAATGGTTGAGTTCGATATTTTCTTTGCTGGTCAGTTTTCGCAGAATTATATTTTCGGGAGGAGAGAAGGATGAAAGAGTGGAATTTATCGTATCACAGTAGCTGAGCAGCTGATCGGCATACTTTTTCCGGGCCCCATTATCTATTTCACCGACAGTATCTATTACAGCCAGATGATTTGACATATCATGCTTCAGATCCCTGAGCTGCCTTGTTATTTCACACATAAGTGAATAGTATTCATACTGCATTTCCATTTCCAGAGTAATCAGCTTCCTGTTTGTTCTCTCATGATTGTATCGACCCCAGATCAATGCCAGTGCAAGAAGCATCAGAATAAATGTAAGCGCCACCAGTGATGCCAGAATGATCTTGTATCCGCTGTCGTAGTTTTCCAGAAACATCAGCAGAACTGTAACTGCATTGAAAGCCAGATCTATGAGAATAATCGTATAGATGACTTTGTTCGGAGTTATGCTGAGCAGTCTGTGCAGTCTGGAAACGGTAACCTTGAGAATCACCAGGGTAAGTGCTAAGGCGAGGAAATCTGAGGCCAGAGCAGGCCAGTCGTTCCAGCTCTGCACAAGACCCAGCGCCCTGGTATCCGGGAAAAGAGTTTCGCGGATACCGGAAAACACAGAAAGCATCAGCTGATTTATGATGTCGGTGACTATGAAGATAACATAATTGATGAAGGGATTGCCTTTAAGAAAGACAGCGAAAAAGCCCAGTGTGAAAATTATATCTACAGGGGGCAGTATCAGGACAGTGTAATCATTGATAAAACCTGTGCCGGGTGCATAGTTGACTGTCAGCCAGTCAGCTATGGTGGAGCTGAGCTGGTATACAGCCAGAATGATAAGACCTGTGAGCTTTGCTCTCTTGAATTCCGATATGACAAGAAATATCAGTATATAGTACAAGCTCTGAAGCAGTATATCTGTTGAAATGATTATATCATGTGCCATTTTCTATCCTTTAGTGTAAGTAGTTGATACTAATACCATTTTATCACGGTAAAGAGCGTTATTCAAATCTGAATTGCCGATTCGTATATTTTGCTTTTCATCTTGCTTTACGTTGACCCAACTAGTATAATATAATTAACATATGTCAAAAATAATTTTTTGCAAAGAAAGAGGTAAATATCATGGATGAAAAAGAAAGAGCACAGCAGACTGCCGGATGCGAATCAGACTGTGATTCCGGATGCAGTTCAGACTGTTCCAGCTGCCCTAGTGCAGGAAACTGCAGCAGCGAACCCCAGAGCTTTCTGGAAGAAACAAATTCTTTTAATAATATCGGGAAAGTCATTGCAGTTGTCAGTGGCAAAGGTGGCGTAGGCAAATCTCTGGTGACTTCTCTCATGGCGGTAAACATGCAGAGAGCAGGATATAACACAGCGGTTCTCGATGCCGATATCACAGGTCCGTCCATTCCTAAAGCCTTCGGACTTACTGAGAAGGCTGTGGCAAATGAGCTGGGAATACTCCCTGTAAAGACTAAAACAGGTATCGGAACCATGTCAGTCAACAGTCTCCTAGAAAACGATACTGATCCTGTAGTGTGGAGAGGTCCAGTTATCGCAGGAACTGTGAAACAGTTCTGGACAGACGTTCTGTGGGGCGATGTTGATTATCTGTTTGTCGATATGCCTCCTGGAACAGGCGATGTTCCTCTGACAGTATTCCAGTCACTTCCTGTTGATGGAATAATAGTAGTGACATCACCTCAGGAACTCGTGTCAATGATCGTGACCAAGGCAGTTAAAATGGCAGAGATGATGAACATTCCGGTTCTCGGTCTTGTGGAGAACATGTCATATTTTGAATGTCCTGACTGCGGCAGCAAGCTTCCGGTATTCGGCGAAAGCAAAGTGGACGAAGTCGCAGCTCAGCAGGGTCTCGATGTGCTCGGCAAGCTTCCGATCAACCCTAAACTTGCAGCAGCCTGCGACAAAGGAATGATTGAGCTTTATGAAGGTGACTGGCTGGACGATGCAGTGAAGAAGCTGGAAAACCTTTAAAAAATGCAAAGCGCACAAAAGCAGGAAGCGTCAGTTTTACATAATGATAAAAAATGCAGGGTGTAATTACTCTGCATTTTATTTTTAAGGTATATTCTATTATTTTGTCTTTAAAGTCTTTCGGGCTATGGATCTGATCATCTGTGTTATAGAGCCCGTTATAAGAAGTCCGGCTGCGATGGTGCCTGCCATCAGGAGTGTTGTAGTGACATGGGATGCGAATTCGCCGGTGTTTTCGTGAAGCAGTGATTCCATCGTATAATATATGTTGGAGCCCGGCACCAGACATATTATACTCGGAATAATGAAAATGGTGGAGGCTTCCCTGATGAAGCGGGATGCCACATTGCTGAGAATACCTACGACACAGGATCCTATGAAGCATGAAACTGCAGGGGAATTCCCGTAATACAGCCCCAGCTGATATGCCACCCATCCGAATCCTCCTATGAGCATGCACCATATTATTTTATTTACAGGGACTCTGAAGATAATGCAGAACCCGCATGTTGCAAACATTGCCAGAAGAAACTGTACTGCCAGATTCATCATAAAACTGCACCTCCCAGAATATCCCAGAGTTTTAAAACGAAACCTACCCCGGCAGCCAGTGATACGGCAATCAGGAAAGCCTCCAGCATACGGGATACACCGGACAGCATATCTCCGGACAGAAAATCTCTGATGGAATTGGTGATGGCTACCCCCGGCACAAATATCATCAGAGTTCCGATAATTATCGAACTGTAGGATGCTCCCGGGACTGTCGCCATGGCAAGCAGTGCTATGAAGGCGGCCACAGCACAGCAGAAGAAGCTGATAATAAATGAATTTATCGGATATCTTCCCAGGAAACACGAAAGGGTGTAGCATACAACACCGTCTATCAGTGCTACGCAGAAATCAATCATATTTCCGCCGAATATCAGGCTGAAGAATGAAGCGATCATTGCAGCACCCAGCATTCTGACAGGCATAGGGTAAGGCTTCTCGTTTTCTATTTCCTTGAGGATTTCCATTCCGGATTCAACGGACAGATCCGTTGTAGTGAACTCACGTGAAAAACTGTTTATCTTTGAAACCTTGTTCAGATCAGTAGATGTACCGTGTATTCTCTTGATAAAAGTCTGGGTGTCATCATCCTCGCCACCTTTATCAAGGGAAAGGAATATTCCGGTAGGAGTGGCGAAGGTCTCTATCCTGTCGATACGGCAAGCTTTGCAGATTCGCGTTATGGTATCCTCCACCCTGGAAGTTTCAGCACCGTTTTTTAACATTATTTCACCGGCATGAAGAGCCAGCAGAAGTATTTTTTTCTGGTATGGATTGATCATTCGAACACCTCATAACAAAATAGTATTAAAAAATCCGCTATATTATAACAAACATACCTGTGGCTTGCAATCGCAGTTTTGTGTTTTCTGTGTAAAATTGCCTGCCGGCGGATTCTATGATTGACTACGCTAAAGTAAAATTGTATAATTGTATACAGAAATACAATATCTTTCAGGAGGCGAAACAAATGGGAAAAACACTTGCATATAAGATTCTGGAAAACCATCTGATCGAAGGAACCCTTAAACCGGGTGAAGAAATAACAATCAGAATGGATCAGACTCTTACACAGGACTCAACAGGAACAATGGTATACCTTCAGCTGGAAGCAATGGAGGTAGAAGGTGTTAAAACAGAACTTTCAGTAGCATACATAGACCACAACACACTGCAGACCGGCTTCGAGAACGCCGACGACCACGAATTCATCAAGAGCGTGGCAAGAAGACACGGCGTGCTCTTTTCCAAACCAGGCAACGGCATATGCCATCAGCTCCATCTGGAAAACTACGGCAAGCCTGGCAAGACTCTGCTGGGTTCTGACAGCCACACTCCTACAGGCGGCGGTCTGGGTATGATCGCTATCGGAGCAGGCGGTCTTGATGTAGCTGTTGCAATGGCTAAGGGAACCTACAGCCTGACAGCTCCGAAGGTTGTCAAGGTTCAGCTGAACGGACAGCTCAGACCATGGGTATCAGCAAAAGACGTTATCCTCTATGTGCTTCAGCAGCTGACTGTAAAGGGCGGCGTAGGCAAGATTATTGAATATACAGGTGAAGGTGTGAAGAGCCTTTCTGTTACAGACAGAGCTACTATCACAAACATGGGAGCTGAGCTTGGAGCTACCACGTCCATTTTCCCTAGTGACGAAAACACCCGTGAATACCTGAAATCAGAAGGAAGAGAAGAAGACTGGACACCGCTGGCAGCAGATCCGGATGCGGTTTATGACGAAGAGCTTATAGTGAACCTGGATGAACTGACACCGCTGGCTGCAATGCCTCACAGCCCTGACAATGTTGACAGCGTTTCAAATATCGGAGAAATCAAGGTTGACCAGGTTGCCATCGGAAGCTGCACAAACTCATCATATACAGATCTTATGAAGGTTGCAGCTATCCTCAAGGGCAAAAAGGTTCATCCGGACGTAAGCCTTGTTATTTCACCGGGTTCAAGCAAGATCATGGCCAAGATGGCACAGAACGGTGCACTGGCTGATATCATCAATGCAGGTGCCAGAGTCATAGAAAACGCATGCGGTCCATGTATCGGAATGGGACAGTCACCGAAGTCAGGGGCAGTTTCCCTCAGAACATTTAACAGAAACTTCAAGGGAAGAAGTGGAACACTGGATGCCGATGTATATCTTGTGAGCCCTGAAACTGCTGCAATTTCAGCTATCAATGGAGTGCTGACAGATGGTATGAAGTCAGGACAGGAGCTTCCTGAGATAACAGCAGTGGACTTCACACCTAACGATAATTTCGTTGTATATCCTGAAGGCTGCAATAAGAGCAATACAGAGGTTGCTATGGGACCGAACATCAAGCCGTTCCCTAGAAACACAGCACTTCCTGAAGAAATCACGGCCAAGGTTGTTCTCCATGCAGGAGACAACATCACAACTGATGACATCATGCCGTCAGATTCAAGACTCCTGCCGTACAGATCCAACATTCCTCACCTCTCCAACTACTGCTTCGAGAAGATCGATGCAGGCTTCTCCGGCAGATGCCATGAAGCAGGAAGGTGTGCGATAATCGGCGGAGAAAACTACGGACAGGGCAGCAGCCGTGAACATGCAGCACTGGCACCTCTTTATCTGGGTGTTAAATTCGTGATAGCCAAGTCATTTGCCAGAATCCACAGGTCAAACCTGATCAACAGCGGAATACTGCCTCTCGTATTTGAGAATCCGGCAGACTATGACACCTTCGAACTGGGTGATGAGCTTGTCATAGAAAACGCACCTGCCCAGGTAAAGGCTGACACTATCGTGGTGAAGAACGTGACAAAGAACCTTACTTACAATACTAAGCCGAACTTC
>JBJESR010000277.1:0-1571 GCA_051882895.1 Lentihominibacter sp. | reverse complement strand
AATGGATGAAAAGGAACAGAAAGAACTGGCTGCGAGGCTTAAGAGCAAGCGGTACAGAAAATATATACTTACGGCACTTGCAGTCTTTATCTGCGTATCTGCTGTAGTCGGCATCTCCATAGAAGGAAAAGATGCCAAGCTGCCTGACGGGCAGGGAAACATAGTAACAGGTCAGCAGGAAGACATGAATCCGGATACAGATGCAGATTCGGATATAGATTCAGACGCAGAAAAAGAAGAAATTGCAGCCGATGCCACAGAAAAGAGTGCAGAAAGCAGCACAGCCGGAAGTGAAGCCAGGAAAGAAGCAGAAAAACAGGCAGAAGCGCTTTCCCAGCTGACCGATGAGGAGAAGGAAAAAATTGACCCTTCCGATGTGAAGGTGGATAACAGCGAAGACTTTACCGCATCAAACGGCGGCAATGCAGCCCTGAGGCCAAAAGAGCCGAAGCCTGTAACCGTCACTCTGGAAATCCGCTGCGACACCCTTTCCTCGGACATGAGCAAGCTGGAGAACCCGGCCCTTGAGGACTATATACCGGAGGACGGAACCATACTGGCCAGATCCACCTACAAGGGCACTACAGACAACACGGTTTTCGATGTGCTCAACACCCTTTGCAGAAACAACGACATACAGCTGGAATTCAGCTATACCCCGATATACGAATCCTACTACATAGAAGGAATCAATTATCTCTACGAATTTGACGGAGGCAATCTTTCAGGCTGGATGTACAAGGTCAACGGCTGGTTCCCGAACTATGGCTGCTCCTCATATTATCTCAGCGACGGAGACGTCATCGAATGGGTATACACCTGTGACCTTGGAAAAGATGTAGGCGATAATTCCATGGCATAAAGAAAAGAGTTTTAAGGAGAGGAGAGAAAACAGCATGAAAAAGAGAATCGTATCACTGCTTCTGATCATGGTCCTTGCTCTGACAATGACCTTCGGGGCATCAGGCTTTGCGTCTGCGGCTTCACAGAGTGAGATAACAGAAGCCTTTGAGAACTGCGGCGACTATATCTACGAGACAGTGACTGAACCCATATTCGGCAGTATCGGCGGCGAATGGGTAATGTACGGCCTTGCACAGGCAGGCTATCCTATGTCTGATGAATACATCGCAAAATATCATGCAAGTGTAGAGAAGGCAGTCAGGGAGGGCTACCGGGGAGTTCCCGGACAGCTTCATGACCGCAAGTACACCGAATATTCCAGAGTAATAGTGGCCTATGCGGCCTTGGGACTTGACCCGACGGACATAGCGGGATATAACATGGTGGAAAAGCTTGCTGATTTTGACAGCGTGGTATGGCAGGGAATCAACGGACCCATCTGGGCACTCAGGGCACTTGATGCAGGGAAATATGAAATCCCTAAGATTTCGGGCATTGGAAATGTGACGACCCGCCAGAAGCTCATAAACTACATTCTCAGCAACCAGCTTGACGACGGCGGCTGGAACCTTTATTACTCCGAAAGCGATGATGCGGCAGAAAATGCGAAACAGAAGGCATCCCTTAAGGGGGATCCCGATCTTACGGGAATGGCTATGACAGCCCTT
>JBJESR010000276.1:0-7064 GCA_051882895.1 Lentihominibacter sp. | reverse complement strand
CCGCATACGAATGCGCCGGCACCAAGTCTTACTTCCAGATTGAAGTCAAAGCCCTTGCCCAGAATGTTCTTTCCTAACAGGCCGTAGTCTTCAGCCTGCTTGATAGCGATTCTCAGTCTCTGAACTGCTACAGGATATTCAGCACGTACGTAGATGTAGCCCTGATTTGAACCTACAGCATATCCGTTGATGATCATAGCTTCAATTACTGAATGAGGGTCGCCTTCCAGAATGGAACGGTCCATGAATGCGCCCGGGTCACCCTCGTCAGCGTTGCAGATTACATACTTTGTGTGATCTTTTACTACTGCAGATGATTCCCATTTACGTCCTGTAGGGAATCCGCCGCCTCCTCTGCCGCGGAGACCTGAAGCCTTGACAACGTCGATTACTTCGTCTGGTTCCATTTCATTGAGAACCTTTGCCAGAGCCTGATATCCGTCGAGAGCGATGTATTCGTCGATGTTCTCAGGATCGATGATTCCGCAGTTGCAGAGGGCGATACGCTTCTGCATCTTGTAGAACGGGATCTGAGGGAGACGATCTTCGATTTCCTCGTATTCTTTTTCTCCGGCCAGAAGTCTCTTGACAACCTTACCGCCGAGAATGTGGCTTTCGAAGATTTCGCTTACATCTTCAGGAGTAACCTTTGTGTACATTACGTGTTCAGGACAGATCATCACGATAGGACCTTCAGCACAGAGACCGAAGCAGCCTGTCTTGATAACTTTTACATCATGTCCCAGATTATGTACTTTGATCTGTGCTTCAACAGCTTCTGCCACCTTAAGTGAACCGGATGATACACATCCTGCCACACCACAGACCAGAATATGGATCTTGCCGCCTTCGACCGGAGTTATATCCGTACGTTCGAGACGAATTTCCATGCTTTTAACAGCTTTATCTCTTAAAGCATTTAATTCTTCATAATTCTTAATCATCATTCTTCTCCTTTTGCTTCTTACAGATCTTCGTATTTGTCAAGAATATCGTCTACATCGTCAGCTGTGAGCTTACCATAAACTTCGTCGTTGATAGTAACTACAGGTGCGAGTCCGCATGCGCCGATGCAGCGACATGCATCCAGAGAAAACTTCTGATCGTCAGTGCATTCGCCAACGTCGATGGAAAGTCTTGTTTTGAATTTGTCCAGGATGTCATTAGCTCCCTTGACATAGCATGCAGTACCCATGCATACATTGATTTTGTACTTTCCTTTCGGGTTGATGGAGAACTGTGTATAGAAACTTACAACTCCATACACCTCTGCGAGAGGAATATTGAGTTTTTCTCCTATAGTGCGCTGAACTTCAAGAGGCAGATATCCATAGACATCCTGTGCTTCATGAAGAACGGGTATCAGTGCGCCGTCAGTACCTTTGTACTTTTCGATAATTGCGTCCAGCTTTCTTGCGTTCTCTTGCGCTTCTGCACATGCTGTGCATTTTTCACTCATGAGAAACTCCTTTCCTTACCTATTTTCTGATAAATCTGACTTAATATGTAATAAGACTAACACTTCTAGAATACAAGGTTTCTACATAATCTGTCAATAAGAATAATAAACCGACAGAGAAAAAAATAAACTTTTTTGCCTGTCGGAAGGGTAATGTGCCATATATACAAAATTTACAGAAAAATCTCACCTCTGACAAGTATTGCAGCATCGCCGCCGACCTTGATATTTACAGAATTGTCTGCATTATCAATACTTGTCAGTATCCTCGAAGGTCTGCCCATGGCTTCACCCTGCAGGAATGTCAGATGACCGCTGCCGGTGATGTTGTTTGTGCAAAGGTAGTACGTGAGAGCTCCGCTTGCGGTGCCTGTTGCCGCTTCTTCGTCGATATCGTACAGCGGGGCGAAGTTTCTGCAGTGTGCGGTGATTTCCGGATCTGCAGAATCCAGTGTAAAAGCATGAACTCCTGTTACACCGTACTTTTCCGAAAGTGCGGAAAGTGCTTCGAAGTCCGGGGTGATTGCCGCAAGCTGGCTTCCTGATGAAACCGGCATAATAATATCGGCAAGTCCGGTGGATATGATTTCCGGGTAAAGCTGCCTGCCTTCATTAATCACCGTTTCATAAGGTATCCTCATGATGCCGTAAAGCTCACGCAGGGCTTCGTCGCTGTCTATTCTCGCCCTGAACTCTCCGGGAGCCATCTCCATCATGATGAAACCGCTGTTTATGCTGATCTTCAGATTGCCTGCGGAAGTGACAGCGGTATAATCTCCTCCATCTTTAACAAAACCTGCATCGAGAAGACAACGGAAGGATGCGATGGTGGCATGCCCGCAGAGGTCCACCTCAGCAGCAGGAGTGAAATATCTGATGATGAATTCTCTTTCTCCGGTCTGCCTGATAAAAGCTGTTTCGGAGTATCTCAGTTCCGCTGCTGTTTTAAGCATAATCTCTTCCGGAGGGAAGCCGGGTTCGTTCCCCAGTATGACCACACCGGCAGGATTGCCGCCAAATACATTCTGAGTGAAAGCATCTGCAATAAATAATTTCATTGATCTGTACCTCCTTTACTGAAATTATATCAGACCTGAGATAAAAGTACCAACATTATATACTGCGAAAGATGCACACCAGGCCGCGGCAATGTGCAGTGCCGCCATCAGCAGGCTTTCCCGCCAGCTTCCTGTCACATTTCGCACAGTGCAGAGGGTTGCTATACACGGCATGTACAGCAGGCAGAACAGGAGAAATGAAAACGCCGACAGGGGAGTGAAGATTTCCGACAGCATTGTGAAGAGGGTCTGATCAGAGACTGATGATGCGACAACGAGAGTGCTTATCACAGCCTCCTTGGCAGTGAGTCCCGCAATCACAGCAGCTGCGGCGCGCCAGTCCCCGAATCCCAGGGGAGCGAAAATAGGAGCGGCTGTTCTGCCTAAAAAAGCCAGGATGCTTTCGCTGCTGTCGGATACAGGCTGCAGATCGAAATTGTAGGACCTCAGATACCAGATCAGAACCGAAGCGGTGAAAATGACAGTAAAAGCTTTCCTGATAAATCCGGCGACATTGACCAGTACCAGTGACATTACAGCTCTCATGTCAGGCATGCGATAATGTCTGCGGCGCTGGCAGATATGGCGTTCTGTCCCCGATGTTCCGGTGATAAGTGCGATGCAGATGGCGGCCAGAATTCCTGCAGCATATAGCCCCAGCAGTACAGATATACGGTGCTGAGGGAAAAAGCACGAAATGAACATGGCATAAATCGGCAGCCTTGCACTGCATGACATGAAAGGGATAAGTCTGATGGTGCAGATTCTGTCGTGATATGATGACAGTGATGAAGCTGATAATATGGCGGGTACAGCGCAGCCGAACCCCATGACAAGAGGAACAACGCACTGCCCTGACAGCCCCAGCCGGCTTAGAGGCTTTTCCATAACAGCGGCAGCTTCCGACAGGTAGCCTGTTTCCTGGAGAATGCCCAGCAGCAGGAAAAGCACTCCTATCACCGGAACGAAGGCAAGCACACTTCCGACTCCCGGGCATACCCCGTTTATGATAAGATCATGCAGAGCAGGATTGATGTCGAACCTTGTGAGATAAGCATCGAGATATGACGTTGCTGAAGACAGTGCATCAGCCAGCAGAGTGCTGAGCAGTTTCCCCAAAGTATTGAATGTAAGCTCAAAGACCGCCAGCATGACTGCGGCAAATATCAGATAGTCTGTTACTGCCTTTGGCATTCCATCACCTCCTGTGGTATAATTCACATAATAAAATACTGACAGAAGCCGGCGGATATGATTGATCTGCCGTAAAACCAGGGAGAAAGAAAAATTGAACGAGAGAACTTTCAGAATAGGACCTATAAGACCGCCAAGTGAGGCCCAGAGCCTGCTGCTTCAGGTGACCAACGGATGCACCTGGAACAAGTGCAGATTCTGTCAGCTTTACAGACATACGAAATTCAAAGCGTATAGTGCTGACAGCATCAAGGCGGACATTGATAATATGGTATATCATGCGGACCGGGTGAGAAAATACTGCAGACCGGACGGCACATGGGATATCAGCGGGCTGAACAGGGAGCTGATGATAGGAACCGATGAGGAACGCCAGTGCTTTTATATGGTGACCAACTGGCTTGTCAACGGTGGAGAGAATGTTTTCCTGCAGGATGGCAACACAACAGCGCTGAGCAGCGGCAGACTCACAGATGTGCTTATTTACCTCAGGCAGGCTTTCCCGCAGATAAAGAGAATAACATCCTATGGCCGTGCAGAGAACCTTTCGAGGGTAAGTGCAGAAGAATTCGCAGAGCTCAAGGAAGCGGGGCTTGACAGGATACATTCAGGCTATGAATCAGGGTCAGACGCGGTGCTGCAGAAAATAAACAAAGGGGTGACAGCTCAGCAGGAAATCACTGCCGGCAGAAACATCAAAGCCGGCGGAATCGAACTGTCGGTATACTTCATGCCGGGAGTCGGCGGCAGAGATCTGTCCAGGGATAATGCAGAGGGAATGGCGCATGTGATAAATGAGGTGAATCCGGATTTTATCAGGATAAGGACATCGGTGATAAAGCCCGGCACGGAGCTTTATGAGGACTTTCTCAGCGGAGACTTCGTGCTGTGCAGCGATGATGAGAAGCTGATGGAAATAAGAACGGTTATAGAAAAGACACATGATATAGATACAAAGCTTGTAAGTGATCATATTGTCAATCTGCTGCAGGGTGTGAAGGGAAGTCTCAGGAATGACAGAGACAGGATGCTGGATTATATAGACAGGCATCTGGCGCAGCCTGAAGAGGACAGGAAAATATATCAGGCTCTCCGCAGGATGGGGAGAATCGTAAGCCCCGGTGAGGTCAGCCGCATCAGCAGCAGCGAGCTGGATAAGATCAGAGACATGATTGCAGAAACTGAGGACCCGTATGAATGGGAAGTCAGAATGAATGAGCTGATGTGCAGATATATCTGATCGGAAGAAAGCCGTCGAGCAACCGGACCCGGAATCGGACCCGGAATGTTGAGCTGGATCGAGCTGGATTGAGCTGGTTGAGCTGGTGAGGCCGGGTTTGGGTCTGGTTTGGGGCCGGACTCGACCCCGGACTCGACCCCGGAAACGGATTTCTCCAATGATTTGCCAGAATTTTCTATATTACTTGCACGGTAAGGGTTGGGCTCACTGAGAATTTTCGAAATAAGCAAATTTATAACCCTGTTTCGAAAGAAACAACACTTATATAGAAAAAATTAGCAGTCAGGCGCAATGACTTGCATGCTTTTATTTGAAATTAAAGGAAATATCTAGATAATAATTTCGAAAATACCACTTTCATAACCATGTTTCGAAATTCGGTTTTTTAAATTTTTGGAAATTGGCCCGATTTCTTTCGAAACGTAATGTTAAAGCATCGGATTTCGAAAGTTCTCAGGACTCGAGGTTTAGTAATCAGCTCTTTCGAAGTGAGAGTAATGCCCAGATGATGATGATTGCACCAAGGACGAAAAGTATCACGCTTCGTGCAGGTGGAATGCTGTCAAGCATTCCCAGAGCGGCAACGCACCCGAATAATACAACGAATATGCCTATTGCGAAACGAAAAATGATTGTAAGCTTCTGAATGTCCATTTTTTACTCCTTATTTATTTTCATTTATAACATTATAGTATTTCTGCATGTCAATTCTGCATATCATTTCTGCAAATACCATGAAAGCGACCGGATCTGAAACTACTGCATCAGATCCGGCTCAAAACCCTGAAGTAACCCCACAGCCAGATCCGGCTCCAACCCGCCAGCCCGAACTACTCCGGCCCGAGCCACTCCAGCCACCTCCTATTTCCTGCTGGAAAGCAGATATGCAGCTGCGGTGAATACTACCAGTCCGATAACGGCGATCAGACCATATATATCAAATGAGAATCCCGGCCATATTATCAGCATTGACCCGACCATCAGACCTAATATGCCGAAATAAAGCGCCTGAGGATGGAAACGCAGCATTTTCTTTATGACCTTGATACCTACAAACCCGCCTGCCAGAACCCCGAGACCAATAACCGCGATCAGCAGGAAATTCATAGTTGCAATGGATTCCATAACGATTCCGTATGTGCCCAGCAGCAGAAATATCAGCGACCCTGATAAACCCGGAAGTATCATGGCAATCATACTGATGAAGGCTGTGAAGAACAGCCATACGCAGAAGCCGGGGCTTATGCCGCCGAACTCCGCCAGAGTTTTGTTGCTGGCAGCATCGGGATTCACAAAAGTGAGAAAAACCATAACCGCCAGAGCGGCAGCAAAGAAAATCCAGTTTCTCGGTTTTACTCCATCACCCTTTGCTTTCCTGTAAAGTGCCGGGATGCTGCCCAGCACCAGTCCTATGAAGCAGAAGTTGAGAATGACAGGATAGTTTTCCATGGCCTGTACTATGACGTTGCTTAACAGGAATATACCCAGTACCGCCCCCAGCAGCAGAGAAATCAGAAACTTGAGATTGTCCTTTATGTTTTTCAGACTGATGGCGTACATGATTCTGTCATATATATTCAGAATCACTGCCATTGTACCTCCGCTTACTCCGGGAATGGCGTTGGCAATACCGATAAGCATACCACATATGATGTCTTTTAAATAATGCATGATGTCAGAACCCCTTTTCAGATTGTGATAAGTGCATTTTACATATTTATCGTGAAAATGTCTACATATATACTTACATATATACAAAAAACGATAAAAAAAGCCAAAAATGTGTATCAAAATCAAGACTGAGTATCACGAATGAAACACAAAAACGCGAAAAACAACCTGCCGGGAATCATGATTCATGAGATTTAAGAAATTTTTTTCCGATTTTTTACTCGAGTAATTAGTGCTGAAACCATTGAAACACAGGGATTTATCTGAAAATTTACTCAGTTGAAAAACAAAATGATTAAAATATGAAAAACCATTTGGCACGGGACTTGCTCTATATAGGGGCAGAAGTTATACCGATTTGCCGTCATAATTAGGACGGTAAAAACAAACAAAAGGTAAAAAAGAAAAGGGAGGTCAATAATAATGACTGAAATGAACAAAG
>JBJESR010000275.1:0-7069 GCA_051882895.1 Lentihominibacter sp. | reverse complement strand
GGAGATGGACCCGGTTTCTGCATTGATGATGGCGGGTATTCTGCTGCTTATCATGTTGTCGGGATACCTTATCATATATAACGTCTTTTATATTTCAGTAAGCGGTGATATCAGGTTTTACGGACTCCTCAAAACAATAGGGACTACCGGAAGGCAGCTCAGGAAAATCGTCCGAAGGCAGGCTCTGCTGCTGAGCATCATCGGGATACCGCTGGGTCTAGTGCTGGGATATCTGGCGGCAATGGTGCTGCTGCCTGTCGTGATGGATGCCATGACGATGCCTGTATGTGAGATTCATGCAAGCCCGCTGGTGTTTATCGGGAGCGGGGTTTTCGCCCTTATCACTGTGTGGGTCTGCTGTATCAGACCCTGCCGGTTAGCATCTGAAATACCGCCGGTGGATGCCGTGGGATTCGCAGAAGGAGAGTCGCATGAAGAGCGTGAACGGCACCGCAGAAAGTCGCAGAAAAAACCTCGAGAAAAGTCATCGCATCGTGTATCGGCAATTTCCATGGCATGGGGCAACCTGTGGAGGACGCCGAAAAAAACCGTTGCAGTGGTGCTTTCAGTATCTTTGTCGCTGATTATGCTCAACAGCACAGTTACGGTGGTAAAGGGATTTGACATGGATAAATATATCAGGAATTATGTCGTATCGGATTTTTATGTCAGTGATGCTTCAGCAATGAATGAGTATTCTTCGTCTCCGGATTATGAAGGGGTTTCCGAGGCAGATGCAGATGCATTCAGGGAGCTTGAAGGTGTCACAGGATTCGGAAGGGTGTTCATGCAGGAGGCCCGGAAGAAGCTGGAGGGTGATGAGCTGGCTAAGATGAAGAGAATTTTTGATGAATGTTCTCCGATGTTTCAGAATGAAGCAATGGTGGAGGAGCTGCGCAGCCTGGTGTTTGAGCAGAAGTACATGCCTTCTCACGTTTACGGTGTTGACAGGTTTGCTGCAGAAAAAATGGAGCTGGTGGATGGGTCTGTTGACTGGGAAAAATTCAGTACCGGTAAATATGTTATTGCCAGTACCTTTGATGATACCGGAGATACGAAGTATTATGAGATTGGTGATAAGGTCAGGGTGGACTTCGGAAACGGGAGAAGCAAAGTGTACGAGGTGATGGCTCTGGGTGATGTGGCTTATGCACTGGGCCCGCAGCATGGTCATGGGTTTGATGTGTATTTCACATTGCCTGCAGATGAGTACCTGGCAAATGTGGAAAGTCAGGGGGCTCTGAAGGTGGCTTTCGATGTGGATGATGCTCATTATGATGAAGCGAATGCCTTTGTTGATGATTATTGTGAGAATGTGAACAGTGATCTGGATTATCGCTCCAGAGAGTCATATGTTGATGATTTCAGAGACGGACAGCGTATGTATATGGTTATAGGCGGAGCTCTGAGTTTTATTCTGGCTCTGATCGGTGTTCTGAACTTCATCAATGGTGTGATTACTTCCATCAATGCAAGGCGAAGAGAGCTGGCGGTGCTTCAGTCTGTAGGAATGACCGGAAAACAGCTTAAAAGTATGCTGGCAGGTGAAGGTGCATTTCATATCCTGCTTACAGCAGTGCTGGTGCTCACAGCCGGCAATCTGCTGACATGGGGCGTAGTGAAGCTGATATCTTCTCAGATGTGGTTTTTCACATATCATTTTGTGATCTGGCCGATGGTTGTAAGTCTTGTAGTTTTCGCGGTGCTGGCAGTGGCCATTCCGGCTGTATGCTGCAGGCGGATGTGCCGAAGCAGCGTGGTGGACAGACTGAGGACAACTGAATGACGACAGGCGATCTGTCGCAGAGATACCTGATTTGCAGTATTTATGGCAGCATTTCATCCGGAAGAATGAAATGCTGCCATGATATTAAGGTTACTCGGAATCACCGGATTCTTCGGACTCTTCCGTGTCATCTTCCTCAGCAGCTTCGAATGAAGATTTTTCGAACCTGAGAGAATCCATGAGGGAACTGTCGATAGTATATATGGTATCACCACCGTCAGCTGTGACGTAATATCCGAAGGTTGCGGTCATATTGCCGATTTCAATAACAGTGACCTGTTCATCATCAGTCGTCAGGGTGATGGTATAGGTCGGTTTGTCAAGCCCGTAGTCAGCTATTGAATCGGGATCGGCAATTTTCTTGCTGGAAGTTATATCTGACAGACTCTGCAGAAGCTCATCTATATAATCCTGATCAACCTCCAGAGTTTTGTCGTCGCTGTAGTACCAGATTTTCACGCCTTTTGTGAATTCTATGGTTCTGTCAGAATTAGAGTATCTGATTCTGACAATATCCGATGGAAGCATATCGGTGACAGAATATTCTTTGCCATCATCCTCGGTTTTGTGGCTGATATATATATTGCTGGCAGCATAGATTGCAGCAAGACATACAAATACACAGCCGAGTATAACTATCTGTTTTTTCTTTGTCATATTGCCCTCCTCTTTCTCCAGAGTATGAAACCTGCAAGGACAAACCCTATAGGAATCACGAATATTATGAATAAGCTTATAGGTCCTCCGTACTGAGGCGTGTTGTACTGTATTTCCAGGCTTTTTGCATCAATGGACAGATTGTCCATTCCTCCGAAGCAGCTGGTGATGCTGTTCATAAAGAGCCCGGTATTATCCAGTCCCGAGAAAGCACTTGTGATGTTTTCGTCAATGATGGATGAAGAACCGTATACTGTCAGGGTTCCTGTCTTCACATCATTATTCTCATCGCTCTCATCATCATCGCTGCTGTCGTCAGAACTGGCTGCTGTATATTCAGACTGCACAGCAATATCAAAGGTTCCCTGCTTCTCGCTGTCGTCGGACACAGCATAGCCGTTGGAAGAAGTCGTAAGCAGTGTTGTCAGATTAAGCTCATCAGCGCTTTCATCCGTAGAGAAACCTCTGCTGTTAGCCATCAGTACGAGCCCGGTGTCCAGACCGTCAGTCATATCACCTGAGGCTGATATTTCAGGAAAAATATAGAAATAATTGCCCTGATAGTTACGTTCCATATCTGCAATATACCCCTTTTGCTGACTGATACCGTAATCCTTCATCAGATCAGTAATGTTGCCTTTTTCAGGGCTGTCTTCTGCCAGGAGGATCATTACATTGCCGCCGTTTTTAATGTATTTGTCCATAAGCTTTGCTTCGTCATCAGATATATCTGTTGACAGACCGTTTATTAACAGCATATCGCAGTCATCAGGAATCTTGTTTTTCATGATCAGGCTGTAGTATTCAACAGAGATACCCGATTTTGACAGCAGGCTGGTTATAGAAGACGAAAGGTCTGTTTCGCCGTGGTCTGTGAGACAGTAGATTTTTCTGGTCTGGCCGCCTGTTACCTGATTTATCGCAGAAGTCAGCTGACCTTCACCGTCAAATGAGGAAATGCTGCCGCTGCTGCTGTAGTAATAAGACATGCTTTCTATGAGGATATCAGAGAACGGAATCTGTGTTTCTAGACCGGTTTTCTCGCAGCTTACAATTATTGTATCCGTTTCAGTATCGTATTCTGTGAGAGCAGACGGGTGCATTACCGGATCTATGGTTTCCATGGTTATTTTATCTGACAGCTCTGTGTATCTGTCGAGGAAATTTGACAGCATCTCATTAATTGAGTCTGTTTCAGCAATTACAGTAATGGTCACATCTGTATCCAGATTTTTTAGCAGGTCACGGCTCGTATCTGAGATTTCGTACACTTTGCTGCTGCTTACATCCAGCTGCCTTACAGAAGCAGGAAGATTGCTGCAGAGCAGATTTACAACAACTGCGATAATTATGACAAGTGCAATGGCTGCAGCACTGTATGCACCGTTTCTGGAAGATACGGTTTTAAAAGATGCTGCTATAGCCTTTCGGTCGGGTTTCAGCCGTTTCAGAGCACGCCTGAATCTTTTCTTTCCGGTTTTTCGATTTTTTGTTTTTGTTTTATTTTTAAATAATTTCATAGTGAATTCCTCCTAACTCCATCGACGCTTTTCAATGCTCTGTATTGTAAGGAAAATGGACACGCCGATCACCGTCAGCTGCAGTATGGCTCCCGGCACATTGAATATCCTGTTAAAAGCGGCATCGTTAAATCCTCCGAGAAGGTCGAATTTTCCGAGGAATTCAGCGAAGAATCCTTCATATCTGGAGGAATCGGCAATGAATAAAACAATATTTGTGATTACTGAAGCGGCTGCTATGCATATGCTGAGGAATCTGTTGTGCATCAGATGATACAGCCATATACAGATACCGCAGCACAGAATTATCATAATAGCAAGATTTCCGGCAGCAGAGTCAGGTATATAATCCAGAAGATTGCTCCACAGGTATATGATCAGAATCACTGTGAAATTGCTCACTGCAGCAATTACAGGACTTTCTGTGAGACTTGAAAAGAAGATACCTATAGCGATGAATACGCATCCTGTCAGCAGGAACTGCAGGATTGCAGCATAGTCAGCAGCCAGGTATGCTGTACCGCTGGCTTTGATGAGCAGAGGGAAAAGACAGAAAATCAGCACCGGGATGAGAAAAACTGTAACCATTGCAAAGTATTTACCCAGAACGATGCTTCTGATTCTGACAGGAGCTGTCAGCAGGAGCTGATCTGTTTTGCCTTTTCGTTCCTCAGCGAAGGATCTCATTGTCAGGACGGGAACCCATACGAGAAGTATCGTCATGACCGCAGACAGGGAATATGAAAAATAGGGATAACCCTGATACATGTTATAAACCATGAAATAAATTCCGGCGAACATAATTAAAAATGCAATCAGAACATATCCTGTCATAGACCTGAAATAAGAGGCAAGCTCTTTTTTATAAATGGCTTTCAACTGGATCCACTCCTTCCTGTATCAGTTTGAGGTAGATTTCCTCAAGGGTCGGGCTTTCGCGGTAAAGCGTGTAGAGAGGTACTTCATAGTGAGCAAAGGCATTAAAAAGATCCTCCCTGATTTCATGTTCATGTGCAGGCTGCACTTCGATCCCGTAAAGTCCGTTGACCTGTCGGACATATCTGACGGAATCAATGTTGTCCACCTTGGAAATGATGTACTGGATTCTGTCAAGAGAACCTGGTGCCTCAAGATGGATCGTGAAATCGTCTCCCATGAGTTTTTCAAGGTTTTCCGGAGTATCCTGAGCCACAAGCCTGCCGGATGATATAATCATGATGTAGTCGCATATTTCCCGAACTTCTGCCAGGATGTGCGAACTAAGAATAACTGTATGGTTCTTCGCGAGACTTCGTATCAGTTCGCGCATTTCAATAATCTGCTGCGGGTCAAGACCTACCATAGGCTCATCGAGGATTATGGTTTCGGGAAAACCCAGTATTGCCTGAGCCAGACCCACTCTCTGCCGGTATCCTTTGGACAGATTAGCGATAAGTTTGTCTGCTACTGCATTCAGCCCCAGCTTGTCAATGACAGCAGAGCATTGAGATTCCCGTTTGTCTGCCGGTATTTTCTTAAGCTCGGCAACGAATCTGAGATACTCTCTTGTAGTGGCATCCAGATACACCGGCGGCATTTCCGGCAGATAGCCGACTGATTTCTTCGCTTTTTCGGGTTCCTTAAGGATGTCATATCCGTTGACAGTGACCTGCCCGTCTGTTGCTGCAAGATAGCCGGTGATGATGTTCATGGTTGTGGTTTTTCCTGCACCGTTAGGACCCAGGAAACCGTAAATACGGCCTTTGTCAATTGAGAATGACACGTCATTCACAGCCGTATGTGTCCCATACCGCTTAATTAGATGTTTTACTTCGATCATTATCAGACCCTCCTTTTTGATATGTATAATCATAGTTTTGACACATGATGGTTACTTAATGGAATAAAAAAGCAAAATTGTATTTTTTGTGAAGTAATACTGTTTGTTGAGTGTGCAGTATGTGTAAATGTAGCTGCAGGACACATTCTTTTATCCTTGACAAAAACGGTACAGTAATATATACTAGACAAAACACGTATAATTATTTCGGGCCATTTCGACTGAAGAAACAGAGGAAGCTGTACCGGTACAACAGACATAATGAAGGAGGTGGTGGCAATTCTGATAATTAAAGAAGTCGAGTATGCTGTCAGGATCCTGGATGAACTGAACAGAGAGAGTCCGCTGTCAGCCAAGGAGCTTTCAGAGAGGCGGGGAATGCCGTCACCGTTTATATACAGAGTTCTTAAGAAGCTTGAGATGGCAGATATTCTTAATATAAAACGAGGAGTAAAGGGAGGATATCATATCAGAGCCGACCTCGGTGAACTGACTTTGTACGATGTGATAAAAGCTTTTGATAATACATTCATTGTTATTGAATGTGTGAAGGAAGAGTACGACTGTACCCGAAACAGCGAGAGCTCGTGCCGCATGCACAGGGCTTTCTGCGATATACAGAAGACTCTTCAGACTGAATTCCAGAGAAAAAGTCTCAAAGAACTGCTCGACGGAGAGTAAAAAACATTTGAAAAAAATCTGATTAATATGTTAGAATAGCAATGTTGAGTTGCAGACAATGCGTAAGTCCAGACAGGACTTGCGCATTTTTTTTTCGGGCGGGTTCAGCTGCTGTTTCCGGCAGCAGAGCCTGCAGCACATATGGTAACAGAGATTATAATAATCAGGAGGCGTTCATGAAAAAAAGAAAAAAACCATTCAATCACAACAAATCTTTCATGGCAGGAATTCTTTCCCTGTCACTTC
Organism: Lentihominibacter sp.; assembly: GCA_051882895.1. Lineage (GTDB taxonomy): Bacteria > Bacillota > Clostridia > Peptostreptococcales > Anaerovoracaceae > Lentihominibacter. The sequence continues at coordinate 360 of JBJESR010000275.1, read as the reverse complement.
TTACTGTAATGGCAGGGGCGGCAGTTGCACCGGCGCTTGGTGTGATACAGGCATATTTCAGTGACACAAACCCGCTGTTCGTGCAGATGATAATCAGCATCCCGGCGATTTTTATCGTTATTACGAATTTCATCTTCCCGAGGTTATGCAAAGCCTTCGGCGCCAAAACCCTCGTCATGATAGGTCTGCTGTTCTATACCGCAGGCGGCTGTGCAGCCGGGCTGTTCAGCAATATTGCGCTGGTTCTGGTAATGCGTGCACTGGTGGGAATCGGAGTCGGAATAATCATGCCTCTTTCCACAGGGCTGCTGGCATTCTACTTCCCGCCGCGTATGCAGGGAAAACTCATGGGTCAGTCAT
>JBJESR010000274.1:0-7132 GCA_051882895.1 Lentihominibacter sp. | reverse complement strand
AAGTATTTCCCGAATTATGAGCATCTTTATTCTCGATTATTTCAATACTTGTTTCATTGTCCTCATTTGACAGAAATACCATATTCCTCCCTGCGTTTCTCATATCACTGACAATTTTCAGGCCCGCATGTTCCTGATAAAATCTGATTTCATCCTCAAAAGAAGCTGTCTGAATCGTAACATGAACCAGTTTCATAGCAATTCTCCTCTCACTATATATATGCAACAGCGTATTAAAATCACATCTATATATTCTTATTGATCAGATCAAGCATGCTGAGCACAGCATAATGCCTGTTCCATTTTCGGCTGACATTTCTCATCTGAACACGTTTACAGAGCTTCCTTTCTCCGCAGATAAGCCCTATATAAACAAGACCTACCGGTTTTTCGGGGCTGCCGCCGCCCGGGCCGGCAACTCCGGTGACGGATATGCACACATCACAGCCGCTGACTGCTTTGAGACCTTCCACCATTTCCAGAGCAGTCTCCTCGCTCACCGCACCGTACTTTTCCAGCGTTTCAGCCCTGACACCCAGTTCGTCCATTTTAGCTTCATTGCTGTAGGTCACAAGACCGCGCTGAAACGAGCCGGAAATACCCGGTACATCGGTAAGTGCTGCAGCAAACATACCTCCGGTGCATGACTCGGCAGAAGCGACTGTAAGCTTCTTCTCCATCAGCTTCCGGCACACCACCTGCACCAGCTCTTCGTCATCACAGCTGTAGATATAATCTCCGATGATTTCCTGAACCTTTGTCAGCATCTCATCCACTGCCGCCTTCGCTTCTTCCTGCGTTCTTCGCTTCGATGCTATACGCAGTGAGCACTCACCTTCCTTGGCATAGGTTGCCAGAGTCGGATCAGTCTGATTATCAATCAGATCCAGCAGCACCGTCTCCAGCTGTGACTCACCGATACCGAAGCATCTGATCATTCTGTAGTAAATAACACCATCGGACATTTGCTGAAGAAACGGTACAACGCTTTTCTGGAACATCCTGGTCATTTCCCTCGGAGGTCCCGGCATGCATACTATATATTTGCCGTCCTTTTCCAGAGCAAATCCGGGAGCAGTACCTGCATCATTTCTGAAAACCTTCGCCCTGGACGGCATTATCGCCTGTTTTTTATTGTTTTCGGTCATCTTACGACCGTTCTTTCTGAAATATGCTGTAAGCTCCTCCAGCACATCATCCATCATCACCAGTTCATCGCCAAGCACTCTGCAGGCGACTTCCTTGGTCAGATCGTCCTGCGTAGGTCCAAGCCCTCCTGTCGTCAGTACAAGATCGCAATCCTTGAATGCAAGCCGGATCATCTCTGCAACACGTTCCGGGTTATCTCCCACGGTATAATGGTACATCACATCGAACCCCAGCAGATTCAGCTGCTGAGATAGATATACCGTATTGGTGTTGGTGATCTGCCCGAACAGCAGCTCGGTTCCTACACTTAATATAGCTGTTTTCATTATATCATGCCTCTTTTCATCAAGCCCTGTGCTGCAAAGCGCACACGTTCCTCCTTTTGCTTAAGTTTTACATGGAGAAAAGGCTCTTGTTTTTAATTATGTATTCTGTACCTGACACCACTGTCATCACAAGTGCGATCCAGAGGAAGATAACATCCATCGGAAGATTGAACGGCAGCAGCGAAAACGGCCAGTTGTCAAGAATCAGGAGAGGTATAGCAATCATCTGAGTAATTGTTTTGATCTTACCTGTTGTACCGGCAGCTATAACTATACCCTGTGCCGCTGCCACCTGTCTCATGCCGGTGATTATGAATTCTCTGCCGAGAATAACAATAACCATCCATCCGGCAACATCACCTATCTGAGCAAGGCATATCAGAGCGGACATAACCAGCAGCTTGTCAGCCAGCGGATCCATCAGCTTGCCGAAATTAGTGACAAGATTATGCTTTCTCGCTATATGTCCGTCAAGCATATCCGTTATTGCCGCCAGAACAAAAATTATCGCTGCAGCATAACGGTACCCCATCAGGAAAACCACAATAAACACAGGTATGGCGAATATTCTTCCCATCGTCAGCTTGTTTGGTAAATTCATGTTATTCCTCCATTCTTCCTACAAGATCATAGTCAAAAGCATCTGTAATATTCACTTTGACGAAATCACCCGGCATAAGCTCCCTGTCTGCTCGGAAGATCACCGTGTTGTCAATTTCAGGCGCATCATACTGTGTCCTGCCGATATACGCACCCTCTTCATCGACAGACTCCACAAGCACCATGATAGTATTTCCAACTTGCGCTTCATTTATTTCACGGGATATTTCAAGCTGCATACGCATAACAGCATCAGCTCTGGATGCTTTGATTTCTTCGTCTATCTGATCCTGCCTGTCACCCGCCACCGTGCCTTCTTCTCTGGAATAGGCAAAAACGCCCAGCCTCTCGAGACGCTGCTGCTGGACAAAATCAAGCATTTCATCAAAATCATCTTCGGTTTCTCCCGGGAACCCTGTAATGAGAGTTGTTCTGATGTGTATATCAGGGATCGCTTTCCTCAGTCTGTCTACAGTGTCTGCAATACTCGCTGAAGTGGAATGACGGTTCATTTCAGCCAGCACCTTATCCGAGACGTGCTGAAGCGGTATGTCTATGTAATTGCATATTTTATCTTCTGATGCCATAACCTGAATCAGCTCATCTGTTATTTTGTCTTCATAGCAGTACATCAGGCGTATCCATACAATACCTTCGATTCTACAGAGCTCCCGCAGCAGCTGCGGCAGTTTCAGCTCTCCATAAATATCCCGGCCGTACTCCGTCACATCCTGAGCTACCAGTATCAGCTCCCGGCACCCTCTGGATGCCAGATACTCTGCTTCATCGAGAATGCTCTGCATAGGTCTGCTCCTGTACTTTCCTCTTATCTGCGGTATTACACAGTAGGCGCAGCAGTTGTTGCAGCCTTCGGCAATTCTAAGAGTCATACTGTAGGGGTTGTCAGATATCTTTCTTGCAGAAAACTCACTGAAGCTGTCCGGCTGGCAGCTGAAGGCCTGCAGACGTTTACCCCGCTTATAGCTTTTTACCAGCTGCGGCAGCTTCTCATAATCATTGACTCCGAGAAAAATGTCCACCTCTGGTATTTCCTCAAAAAGCTCTTTGCCGTATCTTTCAGAAAGGCAGCCTGATACTATCAGCAGCTTCCTGTCCGACTCCGGCGAAGCCTCCTGGGATTCATCGATAAATCTGGCCATGTCAAATATCCTGTCTATGGACTCCTTCTTGGCATCATTGATGAATCCGCATGTATTGACAAGAATAGCATCTGCCTTCTCCGGATCGTCTGTAAGAGACATCCCCGCATTTTCCCATATACCTCCGATACCCTCCGAATCGTTGAAATTCTTGGGGCATCCGAGAGTTTCTATAAATAATTTCATACCTGTTCCAAATCCTCTGTTTCTGATTTCATATTCATAAGATCCGCTTCCGTGATCAGCACCTGTCTTGGTCTGCTCCCGTCAGCAGGTCCGATAATCTGTCTGTCCTCCATCATATCTATGATACGTGCAGCTCTGTTATATCCTATTCTGAACCGCCTCTGAAGCATGGATACAGAGGCCTGCTGTGACTGAACCACCAGTTCAATGGCTTCCGGCAGAAGCTCATCCTCAAGATCCCGGTTTCCTTTCTCACAGTCCGGTGTGTTGGCGCGTTCGATAGTATCCATAACGTTCTCCGAATACTCAGCTTCTTCTACCTGGCTCTTCACGAATTCTATGACATCGTGAACCTCCTGATCGGAGATGAAGGTGCCCTGCACCCTTATCGGCTTGCCGCTTCCCAGCGGGTTGAAGAGCATGTCACCTTTGCCTACCAGCTTCTCAGCACCGGACATATCAAGGATGGTTCTCGAATCCACCTGAGACGATACTGCGAATGCGATTCGCGACGGAATGTTGGCTTTGATGACTCCGGTGATAACATCCACCGACGGTCTCTGGGTGGCAACGATAAGATGCATCCCTGCGGCTCTCGCCTTCTGCGCCAGTCTGCAGATTGATTCCTCAACCTGAGATGATGCTACCATCATCAGATCGGCCAGCTCGTCGATGATTATCACTACCTGAGGCATCACCTTGTCAGCCTCATCCCGTTCACGCATTGTCCTGTTATAACTTGTCAGCTCTCTGACGCCTTCTTCTGCGAAACGTCTGTACCTGTCATCCATCTCTGCCACAGCCCAGTTGAGGGCAGCAGCAGCCTTGGCTGGTTCCGTAACCACCGGTATCAGCAGATGGGGTATACCGTTGTAGTTGGCAAGCTCCACTACCTTCGGATCCACCAGCACCAGCTTGACCTCATCAGGCGTAGCCTTGTAGAGAATACTTGTGATGATGCTGTTGATGCACACGCTCTTGCCGGATCCTGTCGATCCTGCAATCAGCAGATGTGGCATGGATTTCAGGTCAGCTACGATAGCCTTGCCGGCAATATCCCTGCCGACAGCAAAAGTCAGCTTCGACTCAGCCTTCTTGAAAGCGGAGGAATCAATTATCTCTCTGACTGTCACCATATTGATTCTGTCGTTTTCGATTTCTATTCCTACAGCAGCCTTGCCCGGAATAGGCGCCTCGATTCTGATGCTCTTGGCCTCCATATTCAGTGCGATATCGTCAGCCAGATTCTTTATTCCCTTTACCTTGACGCCGCTGTTAGGATGTACTTCATATCTGGTGACCGCCGGCCCCTGAGTGACATTGGTCACCTGGGCATCGATGTTGAAGCTGTGCAGAGTATCTTCAAGCTTGGCAGCTTTCATCCTCAGTGTGTTCTCATCATCTGCTGCGCTTCCTGATTTTCTCGCAGCTTTTTTAAGCAGATCTATAGGAGGGAATTTGTAATCTGCTCCCGATGTCACATTGACATTGAAATCCTCTTCCCTGAGTCTGCTCTTCGCCGCCTCGGATCTGGTCAGCTTGTCCTCAGCAGCTTTAGGTGAAAATCCACCTACTATTATTGGTTCCTTCACGAACTTCTCAGCTTCTGTTGCTGCAGGCTCCTCTGTTATCGGCTCAGCTGCCGTCTGCTCCTGACCGGCAGACCTCCTTTTGCGTTCTTTTTTAAGTGCTTTTTCTTTCTTTTTGTTTTCTCCAAGGGAGAAATCAAGGTCCTCCGGCATTTCTGCACTGCCGTTGCCGTAGACACGTCCTTCATCATGCATATATCCGAGGATCTTCTTCTGTCCGGCCGACAGCCCGGCCGGTTCACGATAATCCTCCCGCCTGCTGCCTGATGCAGCCCTGCTCATTTCTATCTGCTGCTGGTATTCCTCATGCTCGCGTTCCTTTTCTCTGCGGCGTTCCTCACGCTCGGTGGCACGTCGCTGCCTCCTGACTCTGGCAGCTTCAAGAAATCTTGACACCGGCGTGTCGATCAGCAGAAGCAGACATATTATTATTACCACTACAGACAGTATATAAAGTCCCGGTATACCGACAAGCTTAACGATAAATCCACCGATGACCATACCGAACAGTCCGCCGTCATCGAGAACCATACCGTTATTATAAAACACTGCAGCCTTCCCGATTCCTCCTGTCATGGTTCCTGCATTTATGAATCTCGCAGAATTGATCAGGGAAATCATAAGGAAAATTATAAAAAGCAGTACTGCCGATTTCACTCCTGTATGTATAGTTTTTCTTGTAAAAAGCAGTATGCCGTATATTATAAAATAGTACGGCATTATATAAGCTGCGAATCCGAAACATCCCTTGAAGAAATGTGAAAGTCCCAGACCTGCCGAACCTGCGGCGTTTGTCTGGAATGCAATTATCAGGAAAATCCCGACTGCCACAAGTATCAGCGAAACTATCTCGTCTCTCAGGCGATTCTCAGCTGCGGCTGACCCGCTTTCACTGCTTTTCTTTCGTTTTTCAGTTCCTGAGGACCTGCTGTTTCTGGTACTCGTCCTGGAGCTGCTCTTTTTATTTTTATTTTTGCTTCCCGGAGGTCTTCCGGGTCTTCTTCTGGTCTGTGCCATTCTTTAACCTCTGTGTTCCAGTACTGCTTTTATGCAGCCATGAGTGCATAAACGATCACGGCAATACCGATGACCCATGTATATATCGAAAATCCGATAAGCTTTCTGTTTGACACAAGCCTGATCATGGCCTTGATTGCAAACAGCCCCGATAAAGCCGATACGACCACCCCTGCAATCACCGGTCCCACAAGGGAAATATCCATTCCGGCTTCAAAGGCATCAGGGGCTTCCATAATTACCGACCCGAGAATAGAAGGTATTGAAATAAGGAAAGCGAATTTAACTGCGAATTCCTTGTTCAGTCCTGAAATCAGTCCACCAAAAAGCGTCGAACCAGATCTTGAGATTCCCGGACAGATGGCAACACCCTGCATTATACCTACGAACAGAGCATTTCTGAATTTCATATCCTTAACATTTTTATTGTTTCTACCCATACGTTCGGCAATAAACAGAATCGTACCTGTTATCAGAAGTCCTATGCCGATTGCAATAAGGGACAGATACAGTGCTTCAAACAGATCATTGAAAAGCAGTCCGATTATGGCTGTCGGTATCGTAGCCACTATTATCATGAACCCCAGCCTCCTTGTCGGATTGGCATTGATCCTCGGACCCTTGCCTGTGCATATATCCTTTATTACAGCAATCAGCTCCAGCACAAGTTCCACAATATCCTTCCAGTACACAATAAATACTGATACAAGTGTTCCCAGATGCAGCAGCACTGCAAAGGGCAGAACGTTCTCTGCACTCACCCCGAAAAAGTATTGCAAAAGCGCCAGGTGACCCGAACTGCTTATCGGCAGAAACTCCGAAAGTCCTTGTGCCAGCCCCAGAATTATCGCTTGAAAATACGTCATTTTAAAATCCTCCCTGCCTTTTTCATACATAGTTGATTATACCATAGCATCCTTTTAAAAAAAAGCGGCATATCCCGATTAGTTTGTGTGATATTTGTGATGAAAGTTGAAATTAATTTGCCTGTGCCCCCTTTACTTTAATGTGTCAGCAGTAGTATAATTGCAATCAAGTACGATTAATAACGCATATAATAATTAATATATATTTCAGGAGGACAGTAAAATGAACAGAAAACCAA
>JBJESR010000273.1:0-1609 GCA_051882895.1 Lentihominibacter sp. | reverse complement strand
AAAGGATATATTGTCTCAAACATTCATTTGTCCTGCAGTACATTGTCATCTGCATCAGTCTGCTACGGTCACGGTCTCTAATGACTTCGCGTTCAGCTTCCGAAAGCTCTTCATTCTCAGAATCCTTCTCGATAAAAAGCTGATTCACATGCACATCACTTTCGCCAAACAGCAGAATACATTCTGCATTTTCGCCATCACGCCCTGCACGCCCCGCTTCCTGATAGTAGCTTTCCATGTTTTTCGGCATATTGTAATGTATCACGAAGCTGACATTTGATTTGTCTATTCCCATGCCGAAGGCATTAGTCGCCACCATGACTGGTACAGTATCGTATGTAAAATTCTCCTGATTTATCCGGCGCTCTCTATCGTCCAGACCAGCATGGTATCTTGTGGCTCTAATACCGTCAGCATTCAGCTTGTCACACACTTCTTCGACAAGTCTTCGGGAAATGCAGTATATTATCCCGCTTCTTCCCTGATTGCCTCTGATATAATCTCTTACAAAGCCATATTTATCAGACGGCTTTCTCACTTCGAACTTGAGATTTTTTCTGTCAAAGCCTGTCGTCAGCATCGCAGGCTTCTGCATCTCAAGTATCCTGACAATATCATCCTTAACCTGTTTTGTTGCCGTAGCTGTAAAAGCACTGATTACCGGTCTGTATCCCAGTTCATCAATAAGATCCATTATGCGCAGGTAGCTTGGTCTGAAATCCTGTCCCCACTGGGATATACAGTGGGCTTCATCCACTGCAATCATACTTATCTTCACACATTTCACGAAATCAAGAAATGCCTTGTTGGTAAGCCGCTCCGGTGCCACATATATTATCTTGTACGTGCCGATTTTCGCATATTCCAGTGCCTTCATATACTGGTTATATGTGAGAGAGCTGTTGAAATATGCACCTCTGATACCTGCCTCCTTCAAAGATGCTACCTGATCCTTCATCAGTGAAATCAACGGTGTAATGACGAGGGTGATTCCATCCATCATTATTCCCGGCAGCTGGTAGCATATGGACTTGCCGGCTCCCGTCGGCATTACACCAAGTGTATCACGACCTTCAAGTATACTGTCTATCAGAAACTCCTGACCCTCTCTGAAGGATTCATATCCAAAATATTTCTTCAGACAGTCATATTTTGTCATTCTGCTACACATTCAGAAACTCCAGCATTTCGCTCAAAACCTTTTCCGGCGCTCCCGGTATCGACAGTCTGTGATCACCATTTTCAACGGTTATCATTTCAATATCGTGCTTCTCCGAAAACTCTTTTGCTCTGTCATAATCAATAGTTTCATCGCCGCTGCCATGTATCATCCTGATGTCCGCACCAAACTTCTTAAATCGCTGGAACAGATCGTGCTCCCAAAGATCATTAATAAATTCTTCTGTTACCTTCAGCGGTCTGCCATTGTCATAATCCAGCACTACGTACCCGTTTTCCTCGAGAAACTGCTTTTCTTCAACTGTCGGATTTCTGAACAGGTCAGGCATATTGACTGCCGCACTTCTCAAGAAAGCTTTCGCTCCTCTGAGACGACATCCATAAATATAGTTCAGTGTTATATATGCTCCGAAGCTTGAGCCGAAGTACA
>JBJESR010000272.1:0-7198 GCA_051882895.1 Lentihominibacter sp. | reverse complement strand
ATGAACCGTTCTCTATGAAAGCAACAGCTCTGTTCTGGAAGTTTCTCTCTGTCAGATGATCAATGAACTGCTGCATGAACGGGAAAATTTCTCCGTTGTACGTGGTGGTCGCCAGTACAAGCCTGTCATATCTGAAAGCGTCTTCAACAGCTTCCGCCATGTCGCATCTTGCCAGATCGCTGACTTCAACAGTCTCAACGCCTTTAGCCCTCAGTTCATCAGCCAGCAGCTCCACTGCCTGTTTCGTATTGCCATATACTGAAGTGTAGCAGATGCATACACCCTCTGATTCAGGTCTGTAAGATGACCATGTATCATAAAGATCAATATAGTATCCCAGATTTTCCTTGAGAACCGGTCCGTGGAGCGGACAGATAGTTTCAATCTCAAGATCTGCTGCCTTCTTCAGTACAGCCTGCACCTGAGGTCCGTATTTGCCGACAATACCTATGTAATATCTTCTGGCCTCACAAGCCCAGTCCTCATCCACATCCAGTGCACCGAACTTGCCGAAGCCGTCAGCCGAAAACAGTATTTTCTCTGTGGATTCATAAGTCATCATAACCTCAGGCCAGTGAACCATCGGTGCAAACACGAAATTCAGTTTGTGGGCGCCCAGATCGAGAACTGCACCGTTTTCCACCTCCAGTCTGCTGCCGATAGTCAGAGTCGGGAAGAACTGTCCGATCATCTTAAAGGTCTTCTTGTTTCCCACGATCACGGCTTCAGGATACTTCTCGGCGAAAGCCTGGATGGATGCGGAGTGGTCCGGCTCCATATGCTGGACAATCAGATAATCAGGTGTCCTGCCGTCAAGAGCTTCCTCCAGATTAGCAAGCCACTCGGAAGTCTTAGACCTTTCCATAGTATCAAAAACTGCAATCTTGTCATCAAGGACAACATATGAGTTGTATGCCATGCCGTTCGGTACGATATACTGACCCTCGAACAGGTCTATATCATGGTCGTTCACACCTACATACACAATTGAATCTGTCACTTTGCTTATCATCTTAATAACCTCTTTCCTCCATTAAATTATGGTAAAACCTTGATATCATCTCCGGGCTTGACTTTACCCGGTTTAATTACTTTAATAAAAATTCCTTCACGGGGCATCACGCAGTCTCCCGCCAGTTCCCTGATGGCACATCCTTGATGACACTCCTTGCCGATCTGGGTTATTTCGCCTTCAGCCTCTCCAATCTGCAGCTTTGTTCCTACAGGGAGTGTAAAGAGAACGAGACCTTCAGTCACGATGTTTTCTGCGAAGTCACCGTTTGCCAGCTTGTAATCCAGGGCTTTCTGTGTCTTGGCAACGCTTTCTGCCGCCAGCAGGCTCACCTGTCTGTGCCAGTTTCCTGCATGGGCATCACCGACAATGCCATGATCCACCTTGAGGTAGACCTCATCCACCTCATGCTTCTGCACACCCTTTTCCTCGCTTATACATACAGCCTTCACCTTACCCTCGGGCAGATGAATCGCTGCACAGTCTCCGGCTTCTCCCAGCAGAACCTCCACTCCGTGTTTTATCGGTTTTATTACCGCTTCAAGACATTCCGATGCTGCTTTCCTGCTGCCTGGGAGGTTGATGATCAGGGTCTGTTTTCTCAGACCTGCTGCTGCCCTGGAAAGCATGCCCATCGGAGTGATCTTCATGCTTTCGGCACGCATTGCCTCGGGGATTCCCCTGACCTCCCTGTCAACTACTGCCAGAGTAGCCTCAGGAGTCACATCTCTCATTGAAAATCCTGTGCCGCCGGTTGTGGCAACCAGGGTCACCTTCAGTTCATCGGCACATTTTATCAGTTCTGCCTTGATCTGCTCCATATCATCAGGAATCATTGTCCTGTACTCCAGTTTCCAGCCGTTTTCTTCCAGGATTTTAACAACAGCATCCCCAGCCGTGTCTTCTCTCAGTCCCTGGGAGCCTTTATCGCTCATTGTTATTACCGCTGCTCTGTATTCCATATCATTTCCTCTCTTCAGTTTTTCTCATACTCCGGCATCTGTCGCGGCAGATTCACGTAAACCTGCGGCAACCGCCTCCTGCTGACACAATAATCTGTGCCGTTACGTCATTTTCTACAGCTTTTCCCGGGAAATCGCCTCACTGCGATAAAAATCCCCGCTTTTGCCGCCTTTTTTTGAAAGCAGACATATCTCATCTATGACCATGTCCTTCTGGACGGCCTTGCACATATCATATACTGTGAGGGCCGCAGCCGAAACTGCTGTCAGTGCCTCCATTTCGACACCTGTCACTCCCTTGCACTTCACCTCCGCTTTGATTTCCACTGCGAGCTCATCTTCGTTGAGATTGAATTTTATATCTATTCCCGTCAGCATCAGCGGATGACACATAGGAATTATATCGGAAGTTCTCTTGGCAGCCATTATACCTGCTATCTGAGCTGTTCCCAGCACATCGCCCTTTTTCATGCCGCCGCTCTTTATCTTGTCGAAGGTTTCACTGTTGACCAGAACTCTTCCTGCCGCTACAGCAACTCTCTCGGTTTCGGATTTCATTCCGACATCCACCATCTTCGCTCTGCCTTCTTCATTAAAATGTGTAAAATCCGCCATTTTATCCTCCTATGCGATTCATGTTCCTGCCTGCCTGGCTCGGGTTGTCGGCATCCATGGTATCACGCTTCTGCGGCTTGTCAAGGATCGCCTGTTTCATTATAGCCTTCATTTCTTCCTGAGAGTGTCCTTTTATGGAAATCTCCGCGTCAAGGTGCAGGCACGGCTTCAGCATTCCGTCAGCCGTGAGTCTTATCTTGTTGCATCCGCTGCAGAATTCACAGCTTATTGGCCTGATCAGACCTACTCTGCCCACTGCCCCCGGCAGTCTGTACATGGAAGCCACTCCATCGGACATCTCCATGGACTCAAGTTCAGGTACTCTCCGCAGCACCTCCTGGCAGCTGATGAACTGTGCCTTTTCGAAATCCAGACCTCCGCCTATAGGCATAAGCTCGATAAACCTGACTTCTACAGGTCTGTCCTTTGTCAGGGCTACGAAGTTCTCTATCTCATCATCGTTGAACCCGCCCATCAGCACTGTATTTATTTTGATCTTATCAAAACCCGCTTCAAAGGAAGCCTCGATGCCTTCGAGCACATCGTCCAGTTCTCCAAGCCGGGTTATATATCTGAATTTATCGTGATCCAGCGTATCAAGGCTGATGTTGAGTCTGTTTACTCCCGCATCATAAAGGCCCTTTGCATATTGTCCCAGCAAGGTGCCGTTAGTCGTTATGCAAAGCTCCCGAACCCCGTCAATGCCGGCAATCTCTCTGCAGAGTTTCACTATACCGCGTTTGACAAGAGGCTCCCCTCCGGTTATTCTGATCTTGTCTATCCCCAGAGAAACAGCGGCTCTGGCTGCATCAACAGTCTCCTCCGCTGTCATCATCTCCTCGTGGCTCCTCTTCTCAATGCCTTCCTCGGGCATACAGTACCGGCATCTCAGATTGCACAGCTCTGTTACCGATATCCTGATATAGTTTATATTTCTTCCGTAATTATCTATCATATACTGCTACTTCTCCATTCTGCTTCATTATATCAGAAATAGTCCACTTAGTCAGCAGTTCTTTTTAAATACTAATATTTTCAAAAAGTGTCCCCTTTTCATATGCTTCTATAAGCTCCGTCGTCATATCCACGTCGCCGAACAGTATCCCTCCGCAGAATTTCCTGTTTTTAAAGCAAAGCTTCCGGTACGTTCCTTCTGCCGGGTCCCGCACTTCCTTTGTCTGATATTCTGCCTGTCTGTCTCTGCCGTTATCTCCAACAGCGAAAACACTCATGCCGAAGCCTGTGAAGGTCACTGCCGGAACTACCGGTCTGTAAAGGGCACTCTCCCGATGAGCCCCGGTTTTCTCCCGGCTGCCTGAGGTGTCTTCTGCCGCGCTGCGGGCTGCAACACGTGCCATCTCCACCGCCTGCGTCCACAGTCCGTAGTTCACTCCGTTATGGACTGCACAGTCACCGCATGCGTAAACATCAGCCATACCTGTCTCCATTCTGTCATTGACCCTGATACCCGGTTCGTCTGACATTGAGGCAGGCACTCCGTTGGCTTTTATTCCCAGGCACTGTATCACCAGCTGTGCATCAAGGCGCAGACCGCTCTGCATCACTACACTGCATACATGTTCATCTCCCTCAAATCCGGCAGCTGTTTCCGAAGTCACCACTTCTATTCCCGCTTTCACAAGCCGTTCTTCAAGCATTCTGCCTGCTGTCTCATCAAGCTGCTTCGGCATCAGATGAGGGCCGCTTTCGCAGATCGTGATATGTATACCGCTTTTTGCCAGATCTGCAGCGGTTTCAAGACCCATTATGCCTCCTCCCAGTATCACTGCACTGCTGATTTCACCGGCTGCTATATATTCTCTCATCTCGTCCATTTCGGGCAGATCATGTATGCAGTAAATCCCCTGCAGCTCCTTGCCCGGAATATCTGCTCTCACCGGATCAGCTCCTGTCGCGATAATCAGCCTGTCATACTGTTTCGTTTCTCCTCCATCAAGGGTAATCCGCCTGCCGCCGGCATCTATGGCTGTGACTTCCCGGCCCAGTGTGGATATGATATTTCTGGTTTCATACCATTCGTTTCTGTAAAGGAACATGTTCTGCTCCGGTACTTTGCGCAGCATGCTTCTTGTCAGCATCTGTCTGTTGTAGCCTCTGTATTTTTCTCTGGATATCAGTTCTATGCTGCAGCCGGCATCCAGCTTTCTCAGCTCTTCTGCCGCAGCTGTCCCTGCGGCGCCGTTTCCGATTATGATAAATCTGCGGTCAGTGCAGACGGCCTGTGTTTGTGTCGTATCATCCTCTGAGCATTCCTCACGAGGCAGTATTTCACCTGCTGCCGTGCATTTTGCAAAATACTCGCCGAAACGCTGCGCCTCCTTCAGGTCAGCTTCATCCGGGAGGAATCTTACTGCGAAGCCTTCTCCGGTGGTCATCATCCCGAGCTGCTTCATGCGGCAGAGCGCATTCGTCACGCCTTTCTCAGCATATGAATACGAGCCGAAAGCCGTTGCTGTCTTGTCTCTGAAGCCGGATACAGATGCCTCCGCGAGAAATCTCATGATGATTTCAGCCGCATCATCCTCTACAGTAGGTGTGCCTATGGCGATACCGTCAGCCTGCTCCGCCTCCCTCACTGCTTCTGTGAGCTCTGCGGCAGTCAGGTCTGTCAGCTGCGTACTGATGCCGGGAACCTGTGATGCTCCTGCTGCGATGGCTTCTGCCAGCTTACCTGTACATCCGAATTCCGATACATACGGTATCACTATCAGCTTCCGGGCATCTTCATCGCCTCCGGCTGCCTGCGAAACCGGCAGCAGTCTGCTGTACAGGCTCATTCCTGCAGCGAAATCCAGCATTTCACCGCTTTCAGGAAGTATAGCGGTTATTTTCTCTTTTTCCAGCAGCTTAATTGTTTTTGACACCTGAGGGATAAAAGGTCTGAGTTTCTGCCTGAAATAATCCTCTCTGCCCTGTCCGTCTCTGCTGCTGAAAAGCTGTCCGCTTATCAGTATTCTGCCGCTGCAGGATATGCTGCTGTCGTCGCTGCCGGCTGCACTGGCGGAGGAGGATACAATAATATGTATACTGTCAATCCACTGCCAGTTTGGCATCTGCAGGAATCTGTAGGATTTTTTCCAGGTTCTGTCCTGATGTCTGCTACGGTTCACGTTAGGTACGGGGATCAGTTCGATGATACGTCCTCCGATATCCATGCGCTCACGATGCCTGATGATGTGTTTTCTGATCCCGAGCCCCAGGAATTCTTCTGCGAAGTTCAAGGTAACTGCAGTTCCCATCAGCACAATATCCGGATTAGCGGCTATTATCCTTCTGACATATTCCATTCTGTCCGGCGAACAGTTATTCAGCACCAGCATATCCGCACCGTCGGTGAAGCTGCCGGGCACATCCGCTGCATCAAACACGACAGTTCTGTCGTCTCCCTGTATTCTGTATATATTGGTACCTGTTCTGCTGTCACGGCCGCAGGTTATTCCTGCCGCGGCAATCCCGGCTTTAATCTGCGCCGCTGTTTTTTCTGCCATCGTTTTCTCCGTTTCCTGTTTTATCTGAATTCTATCTGATACTTATTATTATCCTATTCTAACACATACCGGGCTTTTTGTATTTCCCTCAGGGGATATTATCAGGAATCACGGTGTGTCTTCACAATAAAACTGCTGTCCTGCCGGGTGATATCATAAAATATGACACCACCTGACAGGACAGCAGAATTTCGATTTATCAGAATCTATGGGCAAATAAGATTATCTTTTACTGTAAGTCTGTTGAGTTCGGCACCATTATCCAGAAGTCTGCAGTACATATCTGTACACCTGTTGAACTTTCTGAAGGTCTTTATGGCTGCAGGCTCATTGCTGTACACTTTCCAGTGACCGACATGTTTATAGTTTCTGCCTTTGTTGCTGATGAACGCCCGTACATCCTCAAAGGGATATCCGAGAAAAACTCCTATTTCATGCGGAAACTCGCTGTATTTCTGCAGCCGGGCTGCGAGGATATCCAGCATTCCGTCAAGGTCGCAGCAGTCATATCCGCAGTTTTCCATAAACCGCTTCACTCTGATATCCTGTATATCCTTCTCAAGTCTGGTTTTTCTGTATACATAAATAAGTGCCATGCCCCTGCCGGAACGCATTATTCTGATGTAGACACCTCTCGGGTTCAGCTCGGTATTCCATTTCGCGGCAAAAGCGTACAGCTGACTGCAGCTGCCGTATCTGCAGCTGAACAGATTTCCTGTTTTCATGCCGGCCAGTGTCGGCGAACAATGTGCTACAAGGGTTCTTTCTGACATATTATTACTCCTCTTCCTTATATCATCTCTTATCCCAATACCTTAAGAATATTTAAGGAATGATGTCATTTAATGAAATGGTAACGTTGCGACATCAGCATTTAAGTTAGATGAAGCTAACCGCCTTTTAAAAAAATTATCCGCCAGGATAACAAACGTTGCATATATCAATTAAATCAGCTAATCGGTTGATCGCTTGATCGGTTGGTTGATCACGAAATCTGCAGATTGCTGACCGGGATTCAGTTAGCTTTATCTAACTATATTCACATTATATTGATTATGTATGTGGTTGTCAAGGAGTTTATCAGTTTATTTTTCAGTTTT
>JBJESR010000271.1:0-7206 GCA_051882895.1 Lentihominibacter sp. | reverse complement strand
TCCTGATAAAGAAACAAAGCGGCTGTTGCACTGGCCAATCAGTGTAACAGCCGACCTTCATTTTAACATTATTATCTTTTACTGCATTGCCGACTTTCTCTTCTTCAGCTCCTGCTTCACGCCGTCAACGTAAACCGTTCCGTCTTCATTTATTACAACCTCATGCTTCTTCTTATCGATTGCATTCACAAGGAAGAACACAACTGCGCTCACAAGGATTCCGTACATAATAGGTGTTGTTGCTGTGAGACCGTCTTTGATAAGAAATGCCAGTACTGTTACGAAGCTGCATACCAGTGACAGCAGACCCGCCTTTGCACTTACCTTCTTCATGATGAAAGCAAATACCAGCGGAATGAAAATACATCCGGAAATGAATGCGTATGCTACATCCAGTGCAACCAGTACACTCTGAATCCAGAGGGCACATACGATTGCCAGACATCCTACTATTACCGCAATGATTCTCGTAATTCTGATTCCCTGCTTTTCGGATATGTCAGTCTTGGATGCACATACCAGATCGTTATATGCTACTGTGGCAGTTCCCATGATTTCACTTGATGCTGTGGACATTACAGCTGCCAGAGCTGCTGCCAGCAGAACTCCCCTTACTCCTGTCGGTGTGAAGGTTGTTGTTGCTGTTGCGAAGGCAAGATCCGGGTTTTCCATGTCAGGCATTGCCACAACCAGGCAAAGTCCGATTATTATGATTGCAACAGTGTAGAGGAAAATATATCCTGCCGCCATGGCTGTACCTCTGCGGGCTGTTTTGGGATCCTTGGCGGTGAATGCTCTCTGCCAGATGTCCTGACCTCCCAGGAATCCCGGCAGGTACAGGAGAACATAAGCAAATATCTTGGCAAATCCTATTTCTGTCAGATCCCAGTGTGTTGCCGGTACCGCTTCAACCAGAGCACCAATTCCGCCTACTCCGTGAACTGCCATGATAGGACAGAGAATGCATACTCCCAGGGTCATGATAACAAACTGAACAATATCAGTGTAGGTTACCGCCCACATTCCGCCGATTACAACGTATGTAAGAACTACGACACCGCCAATCAGCATTGATATCTGGGTGGACCATCCGAACATAACGTTTACAATTGTACCAACCGCAACAACCTGAACTACTCCAACCATGAACATGTATACCATCATGACTACAGCACTGAGCACTCTGGCCTGAGGTCCATAGAACACCCCGAAGCCTTCGCAGGCGCTGAGTATTCTCATGTTTGAAAGCTTGGTTCTGAGAAACAGACTCAGCAGAAAAATACTGAAAGCTGCTACGCCGCCGAGCCAGATGGCTCCCACGCCGTAATTGTATGCAAGTGTAGTTCCGCCCATTGTAAGGGCTCCCCCGAGAACACAAGCAGCCATGGCCGCTGTAAATCTCCATATCCCGATGTTTCTTCCGGCTACCATAAAGTCTTCTGTGGTCTTGGTTCTCTTGGCTGTCCATATTCCCACTCCAACGAGCATAATCATGTAACCTATTACTATTGCAATGTCTATAGTTGTAAACTGTGTCATTTTTCCTCCTGTTATTCCTGAAGAGCCTTCTCTATTCGATCAAAGGCCTCCTCCAGTTCCTCAATTCCCACGGTACATGCTATACGTACATACCCTTCCCCGCATTCTCCGAATGCATTTCCCGGGAGAGTGTTGACATGTGCCTTCATGAGGAACATTTCTGCTGCTTCCGTACTGGAAAGTCCCGTCTCCTTGATGTTAATGAAGAGATAGAAACTTCCCTTTGGCGGGTTAATAACGCTTATCTTTGGAATCTTCGCAATTCTGTCCGCCGCATAGAACATTCGCTTTCGATATTCCTCCACCATTGGCGGCTGTACTTTATCTCTGTAGCGAAGTGCGTATATTGCCGCTCTCTGAGATATGGACGGAGCTGTGAACACCACGTTTTCGTTAATCTGCTGTATAATTCTGATAATGTAATCCGGTGCTATGATGTTTCCTATTCTCCAGCCTGTCATGGTGAAATTCTTCGAAAATGAATTAAGCGTTATGGTCCTCTCCTTCATTCCCGGCAGTGACGCGATTGGAACGAACGGATTCTGGTAGCTGAAGGCTGTGTAAATATCATCTGCAATCACAATGAGATCATGCTTCACTGCAATCTCTGCAATTTTTTTCATGGATTCCATTGTCAGGCAGTTGCCTGTAGGATTGCTTGGAGTATTGATAAGCAAAGCCTTCGTGCGCTCGTTTATCATGCTTTCCAGACGGTCGGTATTAATCTGGAAATCCTCCTCCTCATAGGTTGGCATCTCTACAGGTATTCCCCTTGCCAGCTCAACCTGCTGAGGATAAGGAGTGAAGTACGGTGCCTGAACAAGTACCTCATCACCATCGTCCAGAATTGCCTCCATAACCAGGTACATGCCATGGCATGCCGACGTTGTGATGTACACCTCTTCATCGGCGACCTCCATACCATATTCCTCTTTGTAGAATTTTATTATTTCCTGTCTGAGCTCCGGGTCTCCCTGAAAATCCGTGTATTTCGTATGTCCTGCCTTTGCATCTTCAAAAGCTTTATCGATTATCAGAGAATCTGTGATAAGATCCGGATCCCCAAGGCTCAGGTCGATTACATCGTCAAAGGACTTCGCCAGAACGTCCGACTGACCCATTGCCGTGCTCTGATCCTTCCAGTATCTTTTCGCTATAAACTTATGTTTCATGATAACCTCCCGATCTTAACGTACGGAGCCTGAATTCTTCATTTCCGCAATCTGCTCAGGTCCGTATCCCATTGATTTAAGGATTTCATCCGTATCTCTTCCTATCTCACCTGTAGGCTCGTATGCCCTTCTGCCGTACTCGCTGAAATGAATAGGCGGAGCAGGCATCATGACAGTGGTGTGCTTCTCATCAGGGTATTCCACCGGAACCACATAGCCGTTTTCGATTGCCTGAGGATCACTGCTGACCTCGTGCTGCTGCTTCAGAATCTCACAGGCGCAGTTGTTTGAACTGAGGTAGTCTCTCCATTCCTGAGCTGTTTTTGTCAGGAAAATCTCATTGCATCGTTTAATTACATTTTCTATTGTGTTCTTTTCCTGCATGACTGCTATGCTCTCATAATCAGGATCATTCGCATACTCAGGAATTCCCAGAAGACCGTACCACTTTTCTCTGTCCATTTCGTATTCGTTGCAGTAAACGCCAATCCATCTGCCGTCACTGCATTTGTAGGTCTGGTTAAATGGATCTGTCGGCCTGAGAGGGTGCGGATTCATGTGCTTGTGGTCAAACTGGGTCTGCACTATTCCTATGGCATTGCACCATATTCCGCTGGCAAAGAGGGATGTGTCCACCTTGGTGCCTTTGCCTGTCTGCTGTCTGGCGTAGAGGGCCATCAGTATTCCCGACAGGAATGTGGAGCTTGTTACCATATCTCCAAATGCATATGTCGGCAGGAATGGGAATGAACCCTCCGTCTGCCAGTCCCCCAGAGGGCCTGACCTCAGCCAGAATGCGCTGATGTCGAAGCCCGGGTCATTTGCCGAAGGTCCCTTGTCGCCGTAGCCCTTAAAATGAGCATAGATAAGCCCTGGATTCACCTGGCAGAGGGATTCATAATCAAGCCCGCTGCGCTGAAGTGATTTCTCTCTGACGTTTGTGATAAACACATCGCTGTCCCGGATAAGATCCAGGAGAACCTTCTTACCTTCATCGGTTTTGATGTTAACTGATATGAATTTCTTGTTGCTGTTATGTATTGTGAACAGTGGATTGCAGTCATCCTCGTATGGAGTGAACTCATGGGTTCCCGAAAGTCTCATCACGTCTCCTGAGACTGTTTCCACCTTGATGACCTCAGCCCCGTAGGCACAGAGCATTCGTGCCGTTGTGGGAGCCGCCACAACTGTAGCCATTTCCACAACCTTCACGCCCTCAAGGGGCAGCTTAACCGGTGTCTTCTGATTACCCATTGTTTCTCACTGCCTCCACTCCCTTGTTGAACGCTTCAGTATTCTTCGGGTTGTTTCTTCCCTTTTTTTCAAAATAGTGGTTCATTCCGTCTCTTACCTCATCCACATCATAAAGCTCAGATGCCTCTGCCAGTGCTCCCAGCATTATGAGGTTTGTTCCGCGAGGGTTGCCGATTTCCGCAGCAAGTTCAGTTGCAGGAATTCCTACCACCCTTATGTCATCTCTGTACTTCCTGTCTTGGCTTACCAGGCTGCTGTTAACCAGCAGAATTCCATCAGGCTTGAGTCTGTCTTCAAAGGTGTCAATTGCCGACTCACTCATCGTCAGCAGGATGTCAGGCTCGAGGCAGTACGGACTCTGCAGCTCTCCGTCGCTTATCTTCAGCTCACAGTTTGCCGCGCCTCCTCTCATTTCGAAGCCGTATGACGGATACCAGGAAACGTTTTTTCCTTCCTCCATGGCTATATCAGCAAGAACTGTTCCTGCCACGAGAACTCCCTGGCCGCCTACTCCTGAGCAGATAATTTCTATCATTATTCTTCACCTCCCCTGTCGACAAACTCTCCAAGAGGCAGATATCTGCTCTGGGTGTTCCTGATGAATTCGCATGCATCCGCTTCGGACATCTTCCAGTTTGTTGGACACATGCTGAGAATATCTATCAGGCAGAAGCCTTCGCCGTTCATCTGCTTCGTGAGGGCCTTCTTTATTGCCTTCTTTGTCTTCTCGATGTTTGCAGGTGTATTCACAGCACAGCGGGCCAGATAAGCCATATCCGTCTGTCCGAGAATTTTCGCTATATCAACCATGCTTCCGTCCTTTTTCTCGTCTCTTCCAAAAGGCGTGGTCGATGTCTTCATTCCCGGCAGGGATGTAGGTGACATCTGTCCTCCTGTCATGCCGAATACACTGTTGTTTATTACTATTGCCAGAATGTTGTCATTTCTTATGGCGCTGTACAGTGTTGATTCAATTCCTATGCTGTATGCGGAACCGTCTCCCGGACGGGCAATAACCAGCGCATCCGGTCTGGCATTCTTGATTCCCGCTGCTGCAGGAATTGTTCTGCCATGGGCACTCATTACTGTGTTGTATTTCAACGCAAACTGGCCGAACTGTCCACAGGCAACGTCATCCACTGTAATTATCCGGTCACTGACTCCAAGCTCACTTACCGCCTCGGCAATCACGCGGCACACTATACCGTGTCCACAGCCCGGACACCAGGATGCCTGCTGTGTCATATCTATATCTTTTGGTAATCTGTATTCCAATTCAGGCACCTCCTTAATACTTCTTCAGCATTTCTTTAGCTATTTCAACTATCTTGAACTCGCTGGTGTTGTCCCAGTACTCCCCGTAGAATTCCACAGGATGTCTGTTTTCATCAGCCAGTATTACGTCATCCTTCATCTGTCCCAGGATGTTTCTCTCCACATCCAGAATACCCTTTACCTGAGAGCCCAGTCCGTCAAAGGCCTTCTTAGGGAAAGGCCACAGGGTGATAGGTCTGATCATTCCCAGCTTGATGCCTTCCTTTCTCGCTCTGGCTATTGCTGACTTTGCAACTCTCGCACTGGTTCCGTAGGCTACGATTACAATCTCTGCATCCTCTGTTTCAACCTCTTCCCAGCGCTGCTCCTCTGCTTCCATCTGTCCGTACTTGTCAAGAATATATGCCGGATATTTGTGTCCGCCATCTTCCCAGTCCCAGTACCTGTTCCATATTGCTCTCTGAGGCTCGTCCTCTTTGCGAGGTCTTATGTACCAGTCGTACTTCTCCATGTCATGTTCTTTCATCTCAGGCAGCTCAACAGGCTCCATCATCTGTCCCAGTGCCGCATCTGTAGCGATAATAACCGGATGACGGTATTTCTCTGCCAGATCAAAGGCACCGTATGCCAGGTCTACACTTTCCTGAACGCTGCATGGAGCCAGCACTATTGTTCTGTAGTCTCCATGGCCGCCACCTCTTGTCAGCTGCCAGTAGTCGCCCTGTCCCATGAAGATGTCTCCCAGGGCACAGCCGATACGCTGCACGTCAACGATTACAGCCGGCAGGTCGCTTCCGCAGAGATATGAGATACCTTCCTGCTTAAGCGAAAAACCCGGACCTGACGTTGTTGTCAGGGCTCTTGCTCCTGCGGCAGCTGCTCCAAACAGCATATTCACACCGCAGAGTTCCGACTCTGTCTGGACGCATTTGCCTCCAACCTCATCCATTCTCCAGCTCAGGTATTCCAGAATATCTGTCTGTGGTGTAATCGGATATCCGCTAAAAAATCTGCATCCGGCACGGAGACATGATTCTGCCAGTGCCTGATTGCCTTTCATCAGTACTTTTGCCATGTTTGCCTCCTTAGCTTTCTTCTATCTCTATACAGTAGTCAGGGCACATCCTGAAACATGCACCGCAGCCTATGCATTCCTTAGTATCATCAATCTGTACAATAGGGAACCCCTTGGCTCCTATTTCATCCGACGGAACAAGCACGCCCTTCGGACAGACGCTAACGCACAGATAACAGCCTTTGCATCTGCTGAAATCAAGTTTTACGCTTTGCATTATATCCTTCCTTTCTTCATATATATGTTCCAGTGTATATGAAACTATTTTGTGTAAATTAAACAAATTATCACGGAAATAATTATACTATTGTATGTATTTTCACTCAAGCATATTTATTACTTTTTTTGTATATAATTTTTTTATACCACTTCCGGAATTTGCGTTAAAACGTAAAATAAAGATGGCCGAAGCCATCTTATGTCTGGATACCACTTTCTGATTCCGTTCTTTATGCAAAGATCTTATCTATCAGGCTCACATCTGCCGGCAGCCAGTCAACGCTGTACAGCTCGTCTTCTGCAAGCCATTTTGCATCCTCATTCTTCAGCAGCCCCTTAAACCAGAAGAACTTATAGCAGTTTGTGGTATTATCAAACAGCCTGCTGAAGTACCCTATATTCAGTTGTGACGATTGTGGCAGATTCATATGATTTTCCTTATTCACATCTTTCCATAAAGCCTACTACTGTTCTAACTATAAATTGTAATACTCCGGTCCTGTACCTCTGCCTGAAATCTCCAACAGTCCTCAAGATGTTCCGCATCGCTCTTTGAGGCAGGCATGGCATTCTCCGGAATTGCTTCCGCTTCCTTCCATTGCATATCTTCATCATGTAAAAGCACATGTATTTCACTGCCTGACTGCTGGTATATCGCAGTATCCTCAATTA
>JBJESR010000270.1:3748-7208 GCA_051882895.1 Lentihominibacter sp. | reverse complement strand
CCTTTGCCATACTCTGAGTCCTGTTCGTCTCTCAAATCGCCCATATGATGCAAAGGGCAACTCTGCAACCGGCTTGGAGCAAGAAAAAACTGACGCAGATCAGAACTCTATCTCATCAGCTTCTTTAACCTTTATAAATCCTTCTACATCCGTATCAAGTATTCCGCCAATCTTGATCCAGGCTTTCTGTCCGCCGTAGGTTGGGAACCTTCTTGCATTGATGCACTTCCATCCGCAGAGCTTGAGTATCTCAGTATAGACATCAGCGTTATAGTTCTGTCTTGTCGGATCTTCCACGCCGAACACATCGTGGGCTATCATTGCACAGCAGACACGCTCGTCCTCATGTCTCTCCAGATATTCTTCCAGCAGCCCGAAAGCAACATCTTCCTTCATGCAGTCCTTCTGCATCTGCTTGGCATACTCTTCCATACCTTCGGAGAAGGTGAGTCTCAGATTGCCCTTTGATATAGCAAACTGATACAGCACCATTGCCTCAGCCCACATCTGCAGAATATATTCTCGCGACTTTTTCTCACATGTCAGCGGATGCTCTTCTGCCTGCGTGGAGTCAACGACTACCGGCGCGAATCTTCTGTTGCCTGTTCTGTCCAGCGGCAGGAAGCGGGGATTGTTGGATGTGCCGCACACGACACACTGCCTCGGTCTGTCCTCCGGTGTTCTGCTGTAAGGCATCCTGTAGTTATCCTTCTGCCTGCTGAGGAAAGCTTTGATTTCTTCTATGTCAGACTTCCTTGCTGCGCTCATTTCAGAGAGTTCAATGAACCAGTGACCCTTGAGCCGTTCATAGACTTTTGCATCGTTTACATTCTTCATGTCATCTGTGAACCACTCGTCTTCAATGGCCATGAATCTCAGGAAGGTTGACTTGCCTCCGCCCTGATCACCGACGAACACAAGACAGATATCGTACTTGCATCCCGGTTCGAAAACTCTGTGGATGGCCGCCAGCATATGAAGCTTCATCACCTCTGCAGTGTATTCGGACAGCTCTGCTCCCAGAAAGTGATGCAGTGCTCTGGCAATCCTGGGTATGCCGTCCCACTGAAGTGACTTGAGTCTTTCCGCGACCGGGTGATAGGAATTCTCATTGGCAACGATGTCTATTGCTGCCCATATGTTTTTCTCCGAAGAGATTTCATAGGTCTGCTCCAGATAAAGCCTTATGTTGTTCACATCGGTGTCTGTTATGGATGAACTTCTCTGGTTCCACGGCATTGGCTTGACGATGTCCGTCATGTCCGTCAGCAGGTTTCTTCTGAATGCTCCCTCGAGCATGGGATCGTGTCTAAGTACTGTTGTGCAGTTGTTAAGGTTTGACTTAACCTGACCCTTCTCGTTTCTGTCAAGAAGTGAGAAGACTGCATTGTTATCATCATTAATTCTTTCTGTCATGTTTTTTCCTCCAATCAAAAAAGCGACGAGTTGTTCGCCGCTCAGTTCTAACTGTTAAATTTCCAGATTACTTCAACTGTCTTGTCTGCATTGATAATTATTCTGTCTATCAGAAGATCTATTAAATCCCTGTCAAGGCTTTCACCGTTCAGCTCAATGCTTCTGTCAAGCCGGTGCATTTTGCCGCCCTCTGCGGCAATCACTGCCGCTGCCTCTTCCTGCCGGGCTGCATTTTCCTTAAGCTTTGCTATCATCATCTCCGTCAGTTCTTTCTGTTTCAGATATGTTTCTTTATCCGTCCTTCCGTCTCTATAGGCTTCATATGAGTTTATCTGATCCTGATAGAGTCTGCTCAGCGACTTATTTATCTGATTCAGCCTTTCTTCTGCGGCCCGCTGTCTCTCCTTCTGCTTCTTTCTCTCCGCATCTGCCAGCTCCTGCAGTTCCGTCAAATGATTTATTTTCTCTTTGAGAAGACCAGCTGTTATCTTCACCAGATCTTCTTCGAGCATTGACGATGCACAGTTTCCTGCACCTGTCTTT
Organism: Lentihominibacter sp.; assembly: GCA_051882895.1. GTDB lineage: Bacteria > Bacillota > Clostridia > Peptostreptococcales > Anaerovoracaceae > Lentihominibacter. Next base: position 5,249 of record JBJESR010000270.1, on the reverse strand, counting down.
TCGGTCAGACAGTATTTGTGATTACATTGAAACTTTGTTCTGCCTTTGTGACTTACCTGCATTTTGTAGCCGCATCCGCCGCATACAATCTTGCCTTTGAATATCGACGGTTCATGGCATTGTCCTTCTGCCACGTTGCCGGCAAGCCTTTTCTGCACAGCATCAAAGGTCTCTCTGTCAACAATCGGCATATGAACATTCTCAATTCTTGTCCAGTCCTCAGCAGGCTTCAGCTGCGTTGCACGCTTCGCCACCTCTGCATCAACAGATTTGTCATATACAAGCGAGCCAATATATACTTCATTCATCAGAATCCTGCGAACTGTATTGATTGTCCATCCCGACTGCTCCACATTCCTGCCATATGAGTTGTTATCCCGCTGCTGAATATATCGCATTGGCGTCAGGACTTCCTCTTCGTTAAGATGTCTTGCTATGCTGTACATGGAACATCCTTCAGCATATTCCCTGAAAATCCTTCTGACATACCCAGCCGCATACGAATCCTCTTCCAGGCAATACTTGTCATCGGATTTCTTTCTGTAGCCGTATGGCGCAAAGGCACAGATATGCTTGCCGCTGTCCCGACTGCTCTTTAGCGAGCTTCGCACCTTTACAGAAAGATCCTGGCTGAAAAAATCATAAAGGACTGTCTTTACACTGATATCTATTCCGCCTATGCCGCCGGCATAATCGTTACTGTCGTAGCCGTCATTGACTGCAATGAATCTTATATCAAGTCTGGGAAATATCTGTTCCGCATACTTGCCCAGCTCGATATGATCCCTTGAGAATCTGGAGAAGTCTTTAACAACAATATTCTGCACCTGGCCCTTCCTTACCATCTCCAGAAGCCTCGTCATTCCCGGTCTTTGCATGTTCTTGCCGGAGTAGCCGTCATCCTTGATTTCTATGACTTCGGTTTTTGCCAGTTCCTCATGTTCATTCACATATTTCATGAGCATGATTCGCTGATTTGATATGCTGTTGCTCTCATCCCGGGTCAGTTCATCTTCCTTCGACAGTCTGAGATAGATGATTGTCGTATCACTCATTCGCATCACCTCCCGGCTCTGTGAAGTTATAGGTCACGTGAATCTTATGTCCGGAATGCACGTCGATTCTTTTAACCAGAACTTTGATTAAATCCGCAGACAGGATTTCTTTATCTTTACTGCCCGAAAGACTACCCGAAAAGCTGCCCGAAAGGAAAACTGCCCACTTCATCCGCTTCTTGACTCCCGCCTTGAATTCCGCAAAGGCTGCATCCAGCTTCCTGATGTCGCATTCGACCTCTGCCATGGCCTTGTCATTTTGTTCGTTACTGCTGATTAAAACATTGCGGGTAATCCTGCCCGAGACATAGTTTTCATAATCTCTTGACTGGCTGTTAATGATGCGCTGCTGTCTTCCGGTCAAGGTCTTCCTCTTCCGCAGATATCCGGCCTCTTCCTGCTTAAGGATATTCTCGTACATGCACTTTATGTCTGCGCCCTCTGCT
>JBJESR010000270.1:0-3648 GCA_051882895.1 Lentihominibacter sp. | reverse complement strand
TTCTGAACATCTCTGAAAGTCTCCTCAGATACAATGGATTCATGAGCATTCCTGATTATTATCCACTCATCCTTATCCTGGTACTTCATGACCTGCCCGTCACACAGTCTGGTTTTTCTCTTGCCGAGGATCAGATTGCCTATATACGTTTCATTGCTCAGCATGGCGGAAATTGTTCCTGTTCTCCAGATACTGTCCTCGTCAGATTTACTATGGAGTTCATATGTCCTGGCATATTTCCCCGGGATATTCAGCTTTCTTGTCTGCAGTTCTCTGGATATGTCTCTCAGCGACATGCCTTCCAGAACCATGTTGAAAATATCTCGCACTACATCAGCTGCAGGTTCGTCAATAATGAATCTTCTCAACGGATTGTCTTTATCAATTCTGTATCCGTACGGTGCATGCGTACCGAGGAATTTTCCCTGAGCCTGTTCCTGCTCTCTGACAGAACTGATTCTTCGAGACACATCCTTGGCATAAACGTCGTTAACCAGGTTCTTCAGATATACCTCCATCTCTTTGTTCCCGTTGCTTTCTTCAATGCTGTCAAAGTGGTCGTTAACCGATATGAATCTTACATTCATGAACTTGAAGAACACTTCTATGAGATTGCTGGTTTCATATAAGTCTCGTCCAAGTCTTGAAAGGTCCTTGACTATCACACAATTGACTCTGCCGCTTCTGATTTCATCCATCATTGCCTTGAAGCCCGGTCTGTTGAAGTTTGTTCCGGAATAGTCTCTGTCAGTGAACTCTCTGCAGGATGTCAATTCAGGTTTGTCTTTGATAAACCGTCTCATTATTGCAAGCTGGTTCTCTATTGATTCAGAAGGATGATCTTCTCTGTCCTCGGAAAGTCTGGCATAAAGAGCGACGCTGTAACTATAAGCTCCTTCTCCGCAGGTTGAATCATTCCTGCCGATTGCGTTATACCTCCTCTTAGTTCTGGCCATGTTCATCTCCCTCCTTTCGGCCGGTAGTGATAATCTGATTAAGAGTTTTGATTTCATCTGAATATCTGTAGACTATTTCAATAGTGCCGTTGTCATATACGAGGATTCTGTCGATGAGTGTGGCAAGAAGAACTCTGTCAAGTTTCTCTATTCTCGGATTGTTCCTGAAACTCTTGATGAAAGTTTCCGCTTCCAGCCCCTTAGAATACAGCTTGTCTATCATTTTTGTCCGCTCTTCTATGGAGCTGTTTATGGAATTGATCCGCTCATCATACTGTTTCTTGAGCCTGTCGTACATTTTCGAAGATATAAGTCCCTCCTGCACGTCTTCGAACAGTCCCATTCTGTATGTTTCAACTTTATCAATCTCTTCTCTCAGGCTTGCCAGTTCTTCATTCTGCATGACGGCTTCATCTTTTGAGACTGCAATCTTATCGATGTTTGCGGCAAGCTCACTGTATTCGCAAAGTGTCAGCATCATATTGTTTATGCTGGCTGTAACCAGCTTTTCTAAATCATCTGCCGGCATTTTGTGACTGCTGCAGCCTTCCTTATTCGTATAGCCTTTGCAGATATATGAAACGTGACTGCCGTCTTTGTTACGGCGAAGTCTTCGAAGCATGGGGCTTCCGCAGTCACCGCAGAACAGCAGCCCGGAAAACAAATAGCTTCCTGTTCTACCCGACGCCTTCATGGTGTCTCTTTTAAGAAGACTCTTGACGATATTGAAATCACTTTCGGATACAATCGGTTCGTGCATGTTAGGAACGATACACCATTCTTCTTCCGGAATATTTACTCTGCGATTTACCTTGTAGCTGACCCTGCGGGTTTTGCCCTGAACAACAGATCCGAGATATGTTTCGTTTTTCAGCACTGTCAGCACCTGCTTGGCGCTCCAGTTTGATCTGCCCGGCTTGGTACTTGTGTTCCGGTAAGAAGGATCATGTGCTTCCTTGTAACATGACGGTGTCATCACACCGGCTGTCTTGAGATGCTCCGCGATTTCGTTGGCACTCATTCCTGATATTCTCTTTGCAAAAATCATTCTTACGATATTGGCGGCTTCCGGATCCACCAGAAGATGATTGGGATTATCAGGATCCTTGACATATCCGAAAGGAGCCTGTGCTCCCATGAATTCTCCCTTCTCGCGCTTGACTGACTGGCTTGCCTTGACCTTGTTCGAGATGTCCTGACTGTAGAAGTCATTTGTCATAGCCTTGATAGGCATAACCAGATGTTTATCTCCAGATCCTGCGGTAAGTGAATCGTAATTGTCATTTATGGCAATGAATCTGATTCCCTTGGATTCGAATTCTTTGAGGATATACATTCCTGTTTCAATTCGCTCTCGCCCGAATCTGGAAAGGTCTTTGACAATAACGCAGTCTATAAGGCCTGCGTCAATATCCTCCAGCATCTTTTGCACTCCCGGTCTGTCAAAGTTCGTTCCTGTGTATCCGTCATCAACATATGTTTCTACCAGTTCAAAGTCCTCATTATCCTGAAGGAAATGCTCTATAATCAGTCTCTGATTGGATATACTGTTGCTCTCTCCTTTGGAAGAGCAGTCAGAATCTCCGTCTCCCTTTGACAGTCTTAAGTATGCCGCTGTCTTGTATTTGTACTCATTCATACTTGATGCCTCCTCTCTAGTACTTGAGCGTTGCAGTCCGCTCAATATACTCTGTCAGAAGCTGTGTCAGTGTCGCATCGCCTTCAAAGCTCTCTTTCACGAGATACTTGCCGTACCTTCTGTACTCTCCGGCACCGTAGAATTCTCTGATACGGTCATAATAGGTTTTAAGCCGTTCAATCAGTGGATTCTCAAATGCTGCTGTGTTTCTTTTTAATGCTGTTTCCATTACTATCGCCTCCTTTGCTTCATTGGACAACATTAAGTCATGCTTACGGTCTTCCATGGCATTCTCCTTTCCCCCGCATGCTGCGGGAACAAAACAATAGAAAAGGAGCCGGCAAATAGAAAAAGGCCATGAAAGACGTCTTTCTCCAACATCTCTCATGGCCCGGAATTTCAGCCAGCCCCACATTGGGGGTTTTTATTAAATTGTATGGGTGAATCTTAAAAAAGTATACAGTTCTCCTGGTTAGTGGTAAGTAATAATAAAAACGCCAAATGTATAAGCAATACGCACACTGAATTCAGCGTAAAAATAAAGTGCGTATTGCAGACAGCCATTTCTCGCATAAGATAATCTTACGCAGCTGCTGTCTGATACCGGACCTCGCATTCCGGCCTACATTGGCTTATATTTATCACAACCCCTAAGCTGGGAGCTTAACAGGCGGCAGTTGGCATCCTGCTGTTTCCACGGGTAACTAGCCCCTCTGTGGTTCTCACAGAGCCGCCCTCATTGCGTGATCCTGCTTCCCTGCAGGGCTGTGACTGGACGGGAGTATCATTATAGTCTATACGGGTCATTGCACTGGACAGGTGCCACCTGCCTTTACAACCATACCGTTGCTCGCTCGCTACATTGTAGGTCATGGCGCGTTGATTGAACATGCTCAGCCGCATAGCAAAAGTACCTGTTAACTGTATATTATGTTTTCTCTCTTTCGGGAAGTATCATAGAATACTAAATAAGTGTTTGCTTGTCAAGGTTTTTCAGGTAATAATTCGGACAGATTTTTAATCGTTAAAATAATCCCTGCAGCAATGATGTTA
>JBJESR010000269.1:0-7231 GCA_051882895.1 Lentihominibacter sp. | reverse complement strand
TGAAGACTTTATATATAAATTATTGTAAAGAATAGCTGTAGAGGTGCTTAAATGAAGATAAACTTTGAAGAAAAACATGTAAAATGGGGTACTACTATATTTATCGTGGTTTTATGCAGTATTCTTGTATTTTTTTCTGTATACAGGTTTGATGCACTGCAGAAAATGGCTAATCTTTGTATATCCATACTTGCTCCTTTTATTTACGGGCTTGTGATGGCATATCTGCTGTGCCCGATTTACAATTTCACTGTGAGAGGGGTGTATTCTGTTTTTAACAGGGGAAGCCGGAAGTTTTCAAAGGACCTCACGATTGCCAAAGCTCTGGGAACCATAGTATCCCTTTTATTCCTGTTTATTATAGTGACGGGGATAATATGGATGATAATCCCGGGTCTTATTGACAGCATTGCCAAAATAATAGATATGCTGCCGTCCAGTATGGACAGCTTCAAACTGTGGCTTGACGAGAAGCTGGTGAGATTTCCGGCGGCTGCAGAGACTATAGACGGATGGATAAACAATATAACAGAGAACATTACGAAATTTGTGACAGATACCCTTCTTCCTGAATACAGTTCCATAGCTATAACTGTATCGGAGAGCATTCTGGGATTTATCAATGTCATCAAGAATCTTTTTATCGGTGTGATAATATGTGCATATTTCCTTAACAGCAAGGATACTTTTGCCGCTCAGATCAAAAAGGTCATCGTGGCAAACTGCAGCGAGAAGACTGCAGAAGAGATTTTTTACGGTGCTGCATTTACAAATAAGACATTTGGCGGATTTATAAATGGCAAGATAATAGATTCAGCAATAATAGGAATAATATGCTTTATTGTAATGAGCGCATTTCACTGGGAATATACTTTGCTTATAAGCTGCATAATAGGGATAACGAATATAATTCCTTTCTTCGGGCCGTTTATCGGTGCCATACCGTCGGCGCTGCTGCTGCTGATGGTGGATCCGCATCAGTGCATATATTTCCTGATATTCATTCTGGTACTTCAGCAGATAGATGGGAATATTATCGGACCTAAAATCCTGGGAGACAGTACTGGTCTTGCCAGCTTCTGGGTTCTGTTTGCCGTACTGGTGGGAGGAGGCCTGTTCGGTTTCGTAGGTATGGTTGTAGGTATTCCTGTTTTTGCGGTTATTTATGCATATCTGTCGAGAAGCATAAACAGCAAGCTTGAGAAAAAGGGATTTTCTGTAGAGATCTCCGATTATCGTGTGGACAGCTACAGAGTAGTCAAAGAAAAAGGAAAGGGAAAAAAGTCAGGCAGAAAGAAAAATGGAAACAGTGATAATAAAAAAGAAAATTGAAAATATAGTAGATAAAGCTTTTGTCAGAGAAAACGAGCCTATGTCAGAACATACTTCGTTCAAAGCAGGCGGCAGAGCGGATCTGTTTGCTGAACCGCAGAATACAGATCAGCTGAGGAATCTGCTGCAGCTTCTCAATGAAGAAAGTATCCAGTATATGGTGCTTGGCAACGGCTCCAATGTTCTTGTCAGAGATGGAGGCTACAGAGGTGTGATCGTCAGGATGGGAGAAGCTTTCAGTTATCTTAAAAGAGACGATAACTGTCTGATATGCGGAAGCGGTACTCTCATGTCTGCGGCAGCAAGATTTGCGGCTTCGGAGGGTCTTTCAGGTCTGGAATTTGCATCAGGGATACCCGGCAGCATAGGCGGTGCTGTGTTTATGAATGCAGGAGCCTATGGCGGCGAGATCGTTCAGGTGCTCAAAAGTGCGAGAATCATTTCAAAGGACGGAAGCAGAGAGTTTAATATGACAGCTGATGAACTTCAGATGGGTTACAGACATTCAGCGCTTCATGAAACAGGAGATGTGGCAGTTGAAGCTGTTTTCGAGCTTCAGCCTGCAGATATTGGTGAAATAAAAGCCGCTATAGCAGATTTTACAGAAAGAAGAAATTCCAAACAGCCTGTAAACTACCCGAGTGCGGGAAGCTTTTTCAAAAGGCCTGAAGGATATTTTGCCGGCAAGCTTATACAGGATGCAGGATTCAAAGGTCTTTCTGTAGGCGGCGCACAGGTTTCGGAGCTGCACAGCGGATTTATAATTAATAAAGGGAACGCTTCAGCTTCAGATATCCTGCAGCTTATGGAAATCGTGCAGGCTGGAGTTTATGACAGATTTGGGGTAAAGCTGGAACCGGAGGTAAGAATAATTGGAGAAGAATTATAACGAAATTGCAGACAGGTATGAGCTTGTCTATGATTTACATACACATACGACCTATTCGCATGGAAAGGGCTCAGTAGAGGATAATGTCAGAGAAGCTTTTAATCAGGGCATGGAATTCATAGCGATTTCCGATCATGGTCCGGGGCATTTGTTTTACGGTATCAACAGAAATGATTTTGTCAATATAAGAAATGATATTGAACGTATGAACGTCAAGTACCCTAAGCTCAATGTTAAAATGAGTGTGGAGGCAAACATTGTGAAGCACGGGAACGGACTTGATGTCAGACCTGAAGAATTTGAGGAGTTTGACTTTATCATTGCGGGATATCACTATGGTCTGTTCGGTTGCGACTGTATCAGAAACTGGCTCTGGAACAAAGGGTTCAGAGCGGGTGAGGATTCCCTCAGGAAATCAAATACAGAAATGGTGATAAACGCACTGAGGCAGAACGATATTTCAATACTGACACATCCGGGAGATAAGGGTCCTTTTGATATAAGGGCGATTGCAGAGGTATGTGTGGAGACCGACACTCTTATGGAGATCAATACGTGGCACGGACATCTTACAGAAGAAGAAATCAGGATCGCAGCAGAGGTTCCGGAAGTGAAATTCATTCTCAGCAGCGATGCACACACCCCGGACAGAGTAGGGGATGTCAGAGAAGGGATTATCCGGGCTTTGAAAGCAGGGCTTGATTTAAGCAGAATCGTTAATATTAAGGAGAAAGAATGAAAGCTGTAATCATCACAGGTTTATCAGGAGCAGGGAAAACTCAGGCTATCGATTGTCTGGAGGATATGGGATATTACTGTATCGACAATATGCCTCCGGCACTTATAAGGAGTTTTATAGATCTGACAGCAAACGGCAAAGGCATCGATAAGGCTGCGTTCATCATAGATGTGAGAGGAGGCAGTCTCTTTGATGACCTCAAGGAATCTCTTGACGAGCTTAAGAAAGATGATATAGATTATAAGATTCTGTATCTCGAGGCATCAGATTCAACACTGATCAGAAGGTACAATGAAACGAGAAGAACACATCCGCTGGCAGAAGGCGGTTCGGTATCATCGGGACTTAAGAAGGAACGTGAGATGCTGCAGGAACTTAGAAACCAGGCGGATTATATAATCGACACTTCAAATATGAAGACTGCACAGCTGTGGGCGGAAATAAAGCAGATCATCACATCAGGAGAGAGTCAGAAATCATTCACCATAAACATAACGTCTTTCGGATACAAAAGAGGTACGCCTATGGCGGGGGATATGGTTTTTGATATGAGGTTCATTCCTAATCCTTATTATGTTAAATCCCTGAGACCGCTTACGGGAAACAATGCCAAGGTGAGCAGATATGTTCTGAAGCATCAGGTCACACAGGATTTTATCGAAAAAGCACTTGATATGGTAGAAATGCTGATTCCGTTTTATATCAAAGAAGGAAAATACAGTCTCAATATATGCATTGGCTGCACGGGAGGCCACCACAGATCTGTGGCGGTTGCCAATGAACTCAACAGGAGACTTCGCCAGATGGGAAAACGCACAACTCTGGAGCATCGGGATTTATAGTTCAAATCCATTGAAGACAAAGGGATTCAATGGTAAAATATTTCAACCGTTATGAGATGATTTTAGAGTAAAGGAGAGTAATGAGATGTCAAAACTTATTATTGCAGCTGCAATATGCGGCGCAGAGGTAACCAAAGAACATAATCCGGCAGTGCCCTACACTGTGGATGAAATCGTCAGGGAAGCCAAGTCGGCTTATGATGCCGGTGCAGCAGTTATCCATCTCCATGTGAGAGAAGACGATGGAACTCCGACCCAGAGTCATGAAAGATTTCAGGTATGTGTAGACGGCATCCTTGAAGCCTGTCCCGGCGTGATTATCCAGCCGTCAACCGGCGGAGCCGTAGGAATGACAGATCTTGAGAGACTGGATTCCACCAATATTACTCCTGTTCCTGAGTTTGTAACCCTCGACTGCGGTACCTGCAATTTTGGCGGAGATGAAATATTTGTCAATACTGACAACACCGTTTTCAATTTTGCCAGAATCATGCAGGAAAAGGGCATGAAGCCGGAGCTTGAATGTTTTGACAAGGGAATGCTTGATATCGCAATGAAGGCCTACAGGAAAGGACTTCTCGATGATCCGCTTCATTTTGACTTCGTGCTGGGCGTTCAGATGGCTGCAACAGTAAGAGACCTTTCATTCTGTGTAGATTCACTGCCTCCGGGCGCAACATGGACAGGCTGTGCCATCGGCAAGGATGAATTCAAAATCGCAGCTGCTTCCATAGCAATGGGCGGACATGTGAGAGTAGGCTTCGAGGATAATCTTTATATCGAAAAGGGAGTTCTGGCAAAGAGCAACGGCGAACTGGTGGATAAAGCAGTACAGATAGCGAAGCTGCTGGGCAGAGAAATCGCCACACCTGATGAAGCGAGAGAAATACTGAGCATAAAGAAAAGATAAGAAACGGTAATCAAGGCCTCTCTGATCTGTCAGGGAGGCTTTTTGCAATAATATGAAAAACGGACGCTGCGCACAGTATACGTGCGGAGCATAAGGAGCGGAAATGTCATTTTCACTGGATACCAAAAATGAATTAGCGAGAATAGTACCCGAGAAGAAATGCTGCATGCTGGCGGAGATAGCCGGATTCATGCGCATAGCCGGGAGCATCAGGCTCGTAGGCCTCGGGAAGTTCGAGATTGTGATGACTACATCAAATCCGGCTGTAGCAAGACATTACAAGACTATGATAAAAACGTACTTTTCCATAGATCCTAAAATCGTCATGGGGCAGGACAATTCCCTGAAGCGAGGCCACGCGTACATTCTTTCCATAGGTCCTGAGGACCTGAGTGAGCAGATCATGCGTGAGACGGGGATACTGATGGTAAAGGAAGGAATGAATTTTATCAGCGACGGCATATATGACGGGCTCATCAGAACCAAGTGCTGCAGAAAGGCATACCTGAGGGGAGCATTTCTGGCGGCTGGAACGGTGAACAACCCGGAAAAGAGGTATCATTTCGAGATAACCACCAGTACAGAGATGCTGGCAAAGGAGCTGCGAAGACTGATAAATCATTTCGTAGATATTTCCGCCAAGGTTGTGGCTCGCAAAAACGGCTACGGTGTATATCTGAAATCAGGGGAGCAGATCAGGGACATGCTGGCGATCATGGGAGCATCGCAGCAGTTTTTCAAGTTTGACGAGGTCATGATGATAAAAGAATTCAAATCTCAGACCAACAGAATAAACAACCTCGATAATGCCAATATAGATAAAGCTCTCAAGGCTGCGGAGCACCAGATCGGCTGCATCAGGAAAATCCAGGAAGCTCGAGGTCTGGATTTCCTGTCACCGAAGCTGCGGGAGGCTGCTGAAATAAGAATGGAACATCCCGAAATGGGGATAGAGGAGCTGGGGAAGCTGATGAACCCGCCCCTTTCCAAATCGGGGATAAACAATAGATTGAGACGTATTGAAGAAATCGCCAAGGGACTGTAAAGGCCTGACAGAATAAAGAGGGAAGGAGCATAGGGCAGATGATAAAATATGAAACTAAAATGCGGGTTGAGTACTATGAGACGGATGCCATGGGTATCGTACATCATTCCAATTACATAAGATATTTCGAGACGGCGCGGACGGAGCTTTTCAGGAGCATGGGCTATTCCTATGATGAGATGGAAAAGTCGGGAATCTATATGCCGGTACTGTCAGTTGATGCGGAGTTCAGAACCCCGGCTGTTTATGATGAGATGCTTTCTGTTTTCTGCTGGGTTGAGAAGCTGAAGGGTGCATCAATTGAGCTGGGATATGAGGTTCGGGGCACCGAAAATGGACAGCTTCACGTGACGGGCAGCAGCAGCCACGGTTTCACGACACCGGATCTGAAGCCGATGAGGCTGAAGAAGGATGCTCCGGAGATTTATGAGGCTCTGAAGGCGGCAATGGAATAGTTTTTTGTGTTCGGCGCGGGCTGAGCTGGCAGACAGATAATGGAGGATTGTTTTGGAAAAAGGACAGATTGTTGAATTTTATATTGATGATATGAGTGCCGAGGGTCAGGGAATCGGCAGGGCCGACGGACTTGTCGTATTTGTGCCGGGAGCTGTTGTGGGTGACAAGGTGAAAGCGCAGCTTACTAAAGTGAAGAAAAGCTATGCTTTTTCGAAGCTGGTGGAGATTGTTGAGGTTTCCGGGCAGCGTTCGTCGGAGTTTGACTGTGAGCATTTCGGAAAAGGCTGCGGGGGATGCCCGTACGGAGGGCTGACCTATGAAGCGCAGACGGTTCTGAAGGAGCGTCAGGTAAAGGCCAAGCTTGAACGGCTGGCTGGCCTTGAAAACCCGGTTGTTCGTCCGATAATTACTATGTCTGAGGATGACAATGATGGCATGGGTCCATACAGATACAGGAACAAGGCGCAGTTCCCTGTCAGCACCGGAGGAATCATTACCCGCAAGGGTGGCGTCGTGGAGAATCTGGGTGATCCGGCTGTGGGTTTTTACCGTGCCAGAAGTCATGAGGTGGTTGACTGCGGTGACTGCTACCTTCAGTCCATGGCTGCAATGGCTGCAGCCGATGCTCTGCGCAGATTCATGGCGGAGGACAATATTACAGCATGGGATCCTAAGTGGGAGAAGGGTCTGATGCGACATCTGATTGTCAAGACGGCCTTTGCCACCGGCGAGGTGATGGTGATTCTTGTAATAAACGGCAAAGGTATTCCTAATGCTGCCAAACTCATCGAGATGCTGGACGATGCGATTTATGACGTGGGCTACTCTCTGGAAAGTGTTGTTGTCAGCTCCAAGAAGAAAGACGATGGCGAAATCATGGGAGACAAGAATACGGTGATTGCCGGCAAGCCTGTGATTAAGGATGTTATAGGCGGACTGGAATTTGAAATATCGCCAGCGAGCTTTTATCAGGTGAATCCGGTGCAGATGAAGCGGCTCTATGATAAAGTGAGGGAAT
>JBJESR010000268.1:0-7282 GCA_051882895.1 Lentihominibacter sp. | reverse complement strand
GCTCCGCATTTCTCGCAGACAAAGTACCGGGAAGGAGGCTGCCATAATGGAAGCAATGATGGAAAAGCTCAGGATACTTGCAGACAGTGCCAAATATGATGTGTCCTGCTCCAGCAGCGGGGTCGGCAGACATAACAACAGCAGGATCGGCAGTGCTCATGCGGCGGGAATATGTCACTCCTGGGGTGCCGACGGCAGATGCATTTCATTACTCAAAGTGCTTTTTACAAACAGGTGCGTGTATAACTGTGAGTATTGCGTGAACCGCAGAACCAATGATTTCCCCAGAGCATCCTTTGAACCGGATGAGCTGGCACGCCTTACCATAGAATTTTACAGACGAAACTATATCGAGGGGCTGTTTCTCAGCTCCGCTGTTGAGATTTCACCTGATTATACTGCGGAAAGGATACTGGAAGCTCTCCGGCTTCTAAGATACAAGTACGGATTTGCAGGATACATCCATGCCAAGATAATTCCGGGCGTTTCGCCGGAAATACTGCATCAGATAGGACTTGTGGCCGACAGACTGAGTGTCAATATAGAAATGCCCACATCGAAGAGTCTGGAACTGTTCGCTCCTCAGAAAAAGCCAAAGGAAATATTCGCACCTATGCGGCAGATAACCAATTCGCTGATCGAGAGAAATGCCCTCAAGGGTCCGGGTACAATGTTCAGGGGACAGGAGCTGAACACTGCAGAGAATTACCTGGGAGCAGGATCGGCAGGAGCGATATCAGCCGGAGCAGACGGAAACTTTAATCCGGAGCATCTTGCCGCCGGGGACGGAGCATCAGGAAGCGGCACTGCAATTACAGGGAAAAGACCAGATAAAAGCTTCGCGCCTGCAGGGCAGACCACCCAGATGATTATAGGAGCCGGAGGAGAAACAGACAGGAGCATACTGACTACAAGCGAGAATCTTTACAGGACCTTCAAGATGAAAAGAGTGTATTATTCAGCGTACATACCGGTTGTGGAGTCACCGGTGCTGCCTGACATCAAAACAGCACCGCCACTGGCCCGGGAGCATAGAATCTATCAGGCGGACTGGCTGCTGAGGTTCTACGGATTTACCGTAAGCGAACTGTTTAATAAAGAAAACAGCAATCTTGATCCTGACCTTGATCCTAAGGTGACATGGGCACTGAGGAATCTGGAACAGTTCCCGCTGGAGGTCAACAGAGCCTCATATGGAATGCTGATGAGAGTACCGGGAATAGGTGCGGTATCCGCTAAACGCATAGTAAGGCAGAGGAAGATCGCTGCTGTCAGTTTTGATGATCTTAAGAAAATGGGGGTTGTGATAAAGCGGGCAAAATATTTTCTGACCTGCAGCGGCAGATACTTTGGGGAGAGGAGCTTTGATCCCGAAACCATCAGAAATGCGATACTTCAGATGGAGGACGGGCTTCAGATCTCAATGTTCGATAATAACTGGAATAAACTTGAAGAGGGTGACAGAAAAGAGCAGCTGTCACAGTCTGGTATCATATGACAGCAGTGCAGCCATGGTGGATTTCGGATGTGGCGCTGCAGCTGCCGGCGTATGCGAGACAGCAAGGAGGCAGATTTATGATAGATTATCTCTATGATGGAACCTTCGAAGGAATACTGACATGCATCTACCATCATTATTATACTGAGAAAGCAGCGGGCATATTTCCTGCACAGAGTTATCAGTCAAGCCTGCTGGGAGGTTTCAGGGAAGTGGAGACGGACCCGGAGAAGGCAACTATAGTGTATGAAGCCATAGAAAAAAAGATCTCATCCTATGATCTGCGTAGAATATACAAGGTGTATCTGTCATGTGATCCCGACAAGGAAAGTAAAATCCTCAGATATGTGGTGCTGGGCTTCAGGCAGGGATCATCGGTGTCCATGCTTCACGGCAATCAGATTGTGTTTGATATACAATCCATTGAGAAGAAAGTGAATGTGGAAATCGAACGCATGCTTCAGTTTGTCAGATTTTCCGTGATGGAGGATAATGTCCTGTACAGCAGAATAGAGCCGGACAACGATGTCCTGGAGCTGCTGCATACCCATTTCTGCGACAGATTAAGGAACGAGCCCTTCATAATCCATGATGTCAGGAGAAAAAAAGCACTGGTGGCATATCAGAAACGCTGGTACATATCAGCCTTTGACGAAACAGATATTCCTCAGGTGTCAGAAGAAGAAAAGGGCTACAGAAGACTCTGGAAAAACTACTTCGACAATATAGCGATAAAAGAGAGGAAGAACCCTAGATGTCAGAGAAACTTCATGCCGGTCAGATACTGGAAGAACCTGACCGAAATGAATACACTCTGATACTTCGGATCATTTATGCACGAAGGAAATATCAGAATTGAAGAACATATTCAAAATGGTATAATGCATTGAAAAAAGCACAGGAAAATTATATAATTTAATATAATAAAATGTTAACTTGATAAAAGAGCCTGTTCCGGATGGACACTAGGCTCGGATGAAAGAGAGGTGCTCATATGCAATATCAGATTAAAGGTGAAACCTTGCCTGTGGTTATCTGTTCTCTGGAACCTGGTGAAAGTATGATAACAGAAGGCGGTGCCATGTCCTGGATGTCTGCCAACATGCAGATGGAAACAACAAGCAATGGCGGAGTAGGCAAAGCTCTGGGACGGATGTTTGCCGGTGAGCATATTTTCCAGAATATATACACTGCCCAGGGCGGTAAAGGCATGATTGCATTTGCATCGAGTTTCCCGGGATCCATCAAAGCCTTTGAAATAAGCCCCGGGAATGAACTTATATGTCAGAAGGGTGTTTTCCTTGCCGGTGAAGCCGGCGTGCAGCTGTCGGTATTTCTCAACAAGAAAGTCGGTTCGGGCTTTTTCGGAGGAGAGGGATTCATTATGCAGAAGCTGAGCGGCAGCGGAACTGCATTTGGCGAATTTGACGGATATGTGGTGGAGTATGCACTGAAACCTGGACAGCAGATCGTTGTGGACACAGGGCATCTGGCAGCAATGACCGCCAGCTGCAGCATGGAGATAAAGACAGTTCCGGGAATGAAGAACAAATTCCTAGGCGGCGAAGGACTTTTTAACACAGTGATTACCGGACCGGGAAATGTCTGGCTGCAGACGATGCCGCTTCCTAATGTCGCAGCGGCAATCAGACCGTATATACCGACAGGAAATTAGGAGATGACGTATGGACAGCAGAGTTAAGGAAATAATAGATAAAAGTAAGAAAGTAGTGTTTTTCGGAGGTGCCGGAGTATCGACAGAGAGTAATATCCCGGATTTTCGCTCTGAATCGGGACTGTACAAGGCAATGAATGATTACGGATACTCGCCGGAACACATGCTTTCGAGGACATTTTTCATGAACCATACTGAGATGTTCTTTGACTATTACAAGAATAATCTGATATACCCTGATGCACAGCCCAACAAGGCTCATCTGGCACTGGCCAGGCTTGAGGATGAGGGTAAACTTATCGGAGTGGTTACCCAGAATATAGACGGGCTTCATCAGAAAGCCGGAAGCAGGAAGGTGTTCGAGCTTCACGGATCAGTGCTGAGAAACAACTGTATGGACTGCGGGGCATACTATGATCTGGAGTTCATAATGCAGGATAAAAACTGCGAAAACGGAATACCGAGGTGTCCGAAATGCGGCGGAATAATCAAGCCTGATGTAGTCCTCTATGAAGAGGCTCTGGATGATGAAGTGATAAGAGGTGCCGTCAATGCCATCAGCGAAGCTGACACGATGATAGTCGGAGGCACATCCCTTGTGGTATATCCTGCAGCTGGCCTTATCAATTACTTCAGAGGCAAGGATATTATACTGATAAACAAGTCTGAAACAGGCTATGATGACCGGGCATCTCTGGTAATAAATGATTCTATCGGGAAAGTGCTTGGCGACTAGTTTTTGTTTGCCCTGAGCATTAAAGTATGGTATAATTTTTGCAATACAGTTTTTGATAGTATCAAAGCTGCACAATGACTTTAAATAACATGAAGACGAGGTAAAACTATGAATATTTTAGTGGCCAATGACGATGGGATTGAGGCTCGCGGCATGAGGGAGCTGGTCAATGCACTTTCTGCCAGAGCCGACATTTATATATGTGCACCGGACTCACAGAGAAGCGCCAGCGGTCATGGAATAACAGTATCTGAACCTATAATTGCAGAAGACGTGCCTTATGAGAATGCGAAGGCAGCGATCAGACTCTCGGGAACTCCGGCTGACTGCGTGAAGCTGGGTATTAAGATATTTCAGGACAGAGGCATCAGGATAGACATGGTCTATTCAGGAATAAATCACGGAGGTAATCTGGGAACAGATACTCTATATTCAGGAACAGTTTCTGCAGCGATGGAGGGGAGCATCTGCGGAGTGCCGTCTGTAGCCGTTTCTGTCAACAGCCATGAGGCAACACATTTTGAATATGCCTGTGAGCTGGCAGTCAGCGTTCTGGAGAAATCCTCAGGCAGAATATCTCCGGATACTGTGCTTAACATAAACACACCTGACCTTCCTAAGGAACAGATAAAGGGACTGAAATATACAACTCTCGGCAACAGAGAATACAAGGAATTTTTTACTCCGACCATTCTTGAGGATGGCAGGAGGGCATACAGATATACAGGCGATCCGGTAATATATGAAGGACTGCCTGATACGATTGATGTGATAGCGATGCAGGAAGGATATGCTTCAATCACACCGCTGCACAGAGATCTGACTGATTATAAGCTGGTTGATGAAATCAGGAACTGGAGGATAGAAGAATGAGCTTTATGACAAGAGAAGATACAGCTTTTGTTGTGATAGATTTTCAGGAGAAGCTTATGCCTGCCATGAGCGATAAGGAAATTCTGGAAGATAAAACAGTACGCCTTGTAAAGGGAATGAAGGTGCTGGGTATTCCGGCTGTAGTGACACAGCAGTACACTAAAGGAATCGGACCTACTATCCCTTCGATAGCTGAAGCACTGGGAGAATTTGATCCTGTTGATAAAACCACATTCAGCTGCATGAAAAACGAAGAATTTATCGGCAGATTCAGAGCTCTTGACAGGAAGAATATAGTGGTATGCGGAATTGAGGCGCATATATGTGTGCAGCAGACAGTTCTCCAGCTGCTGGAAGAAGGTTATAACGTTTACGTCCCTGCTGACTGTATTTCATCAAGATCTCCGGAGGATAAAATGTGGAGCATATCCAGAATGGGAGAAGCAGGAGCAGTGATAACCTCATATGAAGCAGTGCTTTATGAAATTCTGGGAGGATCAAAGGAAGAAGGATTCAGGCAGATTTCTGCCATAGTAAAATAAATTCGGAAACCGGGGCATACAGCTATGTACATGTTTGACAACAGGATAACAATAGACAATAGAGAGATACTTGAAGAATACCTCAACGGATATGAATACAAGACATCCGGACTTTCGTTTTCGGCTCAGTATATGTGGAGAGACATCAACATGTTCAGCTGGGACATCATAGGCGATTATATGTGTATTTCAGGAATCAGTCATCTGGAGCTTGAAGACGGGATAATACTGCCTTTCATGTTTCCGCCGCTGACGAGAACCGGTGAATACGATAAGGACTCGCTGAGAGAAACCATTTTCAGGGCTAAGGAGCACTTCGAGAAGAAAGGTCAGCCCTTCAGTCTGAGGCTTGTTCCTTTTCACCTCATGGAAATAATCAAGGAAGCCTGTCCTGAAATGATTTTCAAGGATGACAGACCGAATTATGACTATATATATCTGACCCAGGATCTCATAGAACTCAAGGGCAGAGCTTATCACAGCAAGAAGAATCATCTCAATTACTTCCTCAAGACATATGATTATGAGTATATCGAGATGACTTCAGATATGGCAGATGACGCTATGAAATTCATAGCTGAATTCAATGCGAGAAAAGAAGTTCCCGAGCATGAAATGGAAATGCTCAGGATGGAAGAGCAGGCAATGGAGGATGTGTTCCGCAATCTGGAAAAGGTGGGATACAGTGCCGGTGCTATTCTGATCGATGGGAAAATTGAAGCGATCGCCATAGGCGGTCAGCTCGGCAGGAATACAATTACCGAGCATGTAGAGAAAGCCAATGTGAATTACAGAGGTCTCTATCAGGCTATCAACAATGAATTCTGCCGCAATGTGGCTTCAAAAGCCAAATATATAAACAGAGAAGAGGATATGGGGATTCCTAATCTGAGGAAAGCGAAGCTTTCGTATAAGCCTGTCAAGCTGCTTGAAAAGTATATAGGAGTGTTCAGATAGTTTTTCGGGCAGTTTTCAGGGTGATAAACGGAGGTCGGCTTACCGTAAAAAGCAGTGGGATTTTATCCATGTTATAATTTCGTTAAAATATTAACACGGCTGCATGCAAAAGGGTTGATATTGTTCGAAAATATGTTATTATTACAGTAACAGGCTGGGAGTACGGGCATAACATGGTTAAAAATATAACAAATGTAATGTGAGAACACATTTATAAGGAGGAAATTAATTATGAGAGATGTTGTAATCGTAAGTGCAGCAAGAACACCGATCGGCAGTTTTGGCGGAGCACTGAAGTCAGTTCCTACAAGAACACTTGGTGCTATCGCTGTAAAAGAAGCTATCAAGAGAGCTGGTATCAAGGCTGAAGATATCGATGAAGTAGTTCTGGGCTGCGTACTTCAGGGTGCATTAGGTCAGAATATCGCAAGACAGATTGCAATGGATGCTGGAATTCCTAAGGAAGTTCCTGCAATGACTCTGAACAAGGTTTGCGGATCAGGTCTGAGAGCTGTTTCACTGGCAGCACAGATGATCAAAGCAGGCGATGCTGACATCGTTGTAGCTGGTGGTGCTGAAAACATGTCAATGGCTGCATATGCTGTACCTTCAGCAAGATGGGGCGCTAGAATGAACAACACCAAGATGGTTGACATGATGGTAAATGATGGTCTGTGGGACGCATTCAACGATTACCACATGGGTATCACTGCAGAAAACGTAGCAGAACAGTGGGGACTCACCAGAGAAGATCTGGACGCTTTCTCAGTAGCATCACAGGAAAAGGCTGAAGCAGCTATCAAGGCTGGCAAGTTCAAGGATGAAATCGTTCCTGTAGAAATTCCTCAGAGAAAAGGCGATCCAATCATCTTTGATACAGATGAACACCCTAAATTCGGATCAACTATGGAAAAGGTTGCTAAGCTGAAGCCTGCATTCAAGAAAGACGGTATCGTAACTGCAGCTAACGCTTCAGGTATCAATGATGCCGGCGCAGCAGT
>JBJESR010000267.1:0-1635 GCA_051882895.1 Lentihominibacter sp. | reverse complement strand
ATTATCATGTTCTTGCTGATAACATTCTGCCCATAATAAATGCCGTTTTCATCATGCACCTCCTGCACACGAAACGGCATAAATACTGCGAGGCTCTCTGTTGTAAGGGTTCTGAATGCATCAATCTTCCTGACTCCAAATGGCATTACGGTTTTAAGACCGTCAAGCTGCTGCCATTTCATTACCGCAAGCTGACACATATTCTGTCTTGCTGTAGTCAGAAGTGCCTCTGTATCATTGTCAAGCTGCTTTTTGGTATCGGCAGTATGAACCATTGTCAGAACAGCAAACATCATCCTCTGATCCCTCATAGTCAGATCATCCAGAAACTCTTTGCTTTCTTTTCTCTGCTGCTCCATATCATAGGGAATTACTGCAGAAAAATTGTTGTTCTGGTTCTGTCTTCTCTGCCAGTTGGTAATATTGGTTTCAACGCCGAGCAGCCTTGATTCAACCTCCCTGACAGCTTCATCTGTAGGAACCGGAACAATGTCAATGGACAGCATCATATTCCTGTTAAGCTCCGTTAGATCTGATACCATAGAATCCTTGATATACGATGCGTAATCTTTGAGAAAAAGCACTCTGCCGTATCTGTCTCCTATTCTGAAATAATCACGTTCATTTTCAAAACAGTCCGGACAGATATAATCACGGAAATCATGTCCCTTCTGCATCTGCTTACGGATATCAAAATGAAATGATGTTTCTTCACCTGCTCTGAAAAAGTCATATATTATCCTGAGACGTTCCACCGTATCACACTCGCTGCATGATGAACCCAGCCGGCTGAAATGCGCAGCCAGTTCAGCACCTGCCCTCCTGAAATAGTTTCTCGCCTCCTCCACGCTTTTCTTCGTGATGGATATTGTAATATACTTTTCCTGCACAATAGAATTTGCTCCGGTTGCTTTATCTAAAAGCATGCTGTTATACTCCCTGCGATATGCATCAAGGCTGTCTCCCCTCATTCCTATTAACACCTTCCTGCTGAAATCTGCTCTGTTCAGTCTGCGGTTGTTAATCGTAAGCTTTGTGGTGGCGCTGCTGTCAAGTGAATTCAGCAGTTCTGAATACTCAAGAAACATCGCTTTTTTATCTTCGTTTGAAGCTACATAATAATTGATATCTTCAAATCTGAACATCTTTGAAAACTTGTTTTTGCCTGACTGGAATATTCCATCCTCATATATCGTCTGTACCGGTATTATATCCTGTACATTTCTGGGAACCTGAAACTTTTCTTTATCCTGTTTAAATGTCCTGCTTAGTGTTTTTATCATTCTTTACTGCCCCTTTCTTTTTTCTCTCTTTCTTCTTTTCTTTTTCTGCCTCTTCAAACAGCCTGAAATAAATATTTGTATTGCCGAACGTAAGCTTCCCTGCCATCAGAATCTCCGATTTGAGCCACGCTGCAATAAACTTCTCTGCTGTCATTCCGTTATACTTTACAAACCCAGCCACTGCAAAAGGGAATGCTGCCAGAATACATACCCAGCTTACTGTTTCCATCCCCAGAAAAGGTCTGAGGATGAAATACACAATAACTGCAACTGCACATGCCAATACAGAAAAAAAGAACTGTCTGAGTGACAGTCCGAAAAACATTGATTCTGTATAATCACGGATTTCTCT
>JBJESR010000266.1:0-7348 GCA_051882895.1 Lentihominibacter sp. | reverse complement strand
GATGGATTCCCTGTTTCATGCTCTTTCACCTCTTTCCTGCTCAGGCTTACCACCTCAGCATAATTACTGTTTCGATATTCACAGCCCTTAAAGTGTAGCACACTCACTTATACAAAACAAGTGTTTTTTTGCTTTTTACCTTAAAATACCTGAAATTCTGCGGTTTCACCGATTACCTGCTGCATAGTCAGCCGTCTGAACCGCCGTTATTCCGGCAATCTGATCTTATCCAGAATCCCGCCCAGCTTTGCCAGCACCACACCGTAATTTGTTATAGGCACACCTGCCGCTTCAGCCGCTGCGATTCTGTTCATCACATGTTTCCTGTTGAACATACACGCACCGCAATGGATAATCAGATCAAACTCCTTAAGAGCATCCGGATCCGGGAAATCATTGCCGCATACATTGACTATCTGTATATTCTGACCGAATTTCCTGCGTAGCAGATTCGGGATTTTTTCCCTGCCGATATCCTCAGAAAGCGGCACATGTGTGCATGCTTCAGCTATCAGAACCTTTGAATTTTCAGTCATTTCGTCTAATGACGATGCACCTGCGACAAATTTTCCGATATCACCCTTGTATGCCGCAAACAATACGGAAAAGGACGTGAGGGCACTCCCCGCAGGTTTTTTCTCGTACACAAGCCTGAAGCACTGGGAATCAGTGATAATAAGATCCGGATCCCGGTTAAGTGCCGCCAGCGCCCGTTCAAAACCATCTGCTGTTGTGGCTACCGCCGTGCATTTTTTATCGAGAAGCTCTCTGATAGTCTGAACCTGAGGAAGTATCAGACGACCCTTAGGGGCCTGGATGTCCTGCGGCATCACCAGCAGTGCCAGACTTTCTTCGTCAATCAGATCTCCCAGAATTTTTTCTCTGAGGTAATCCTCCGGAACAGAATTCTCTATAGCCTTGCGCAGTTCTGCAAGACCGGATTTCCCAGCAGCACTGACCCTGATGACCTGATGTTCTCCGAAGTCCGCCGTTTCTGTCATATCATCGGTCAGATCACATTTGTTCAGAGCTATGATTACCGGTACTTTCCTCTCTTCAAGGGCTGAAATCCAGGCTTTTTCATGGATCAGATCGCCTATTGACGCTGCATCCACCACGACCACCGCAATGTCAGTCCTGTTGATCACGTCCTGGGTTCTTTCCACACGAAGCCTGCCGAGCTCTCCCTCATCATCAAATCCGGCAGTATCTATGAACACCACAGGACCTATGGGGTGCAGCTCCATGGATTTAAAAACCGGATCTGTCGTCGTTCCCGGCGCAGAAGATACAAGCGCTATGTCCTGACCTGTCAGCGCATTTATCAGCGATGATTTACCGGCATTTCTCCTGCCGAATATTCCTATATGCAGCCTGTTGGCTCTTGGTGTATCATTCAGGCTCATAATTATTCCTCCTTTTAAAGCGACCGCCTGATAAATCAGGCGGTCATGCAGATGATATAAACGTTATCCCACTTGCTAGAATCTGAAGTCTCTGTCTCCGTTTTCTATTGCCTTAAGGCGTTCCGCACAGACTTCACGTACCTTTTCGTTAGGTATCATGGCCATTCTCTCAGCAATGATTTTGTCGCCTTTCTTGTGGGTCTCCTCACTGGAGTAATCCATGAGGAATTCCTTGAGGGTCATCAGCGCATTAGGCTGACAGCAGTTGGCGATCTGTCCGGATTTGAGCAGGCTCATGAATCTGTCGCCTGTTCTGCCCTCTCTGTAGCATGCTGTGCAGAAGCTCGGCACATAACCCAGGTCGATAAGCCAGTCCACAACTTCTGCCAGAGTTCTTGTGTCCTCAACATCAAACTGGGTAGTATCCTCAGGTCTTTCTTCCTCAACATATCCGCCGACACTTGTTCTGCTGCCTCCACTTATCTGAGTAATGCCGATTTCCAGGCATTCTCTTCTGGTCTTGGCGCTTTCACGAGTGGACATGATCATTCCAGTGTATGGAACCGCAATTCTCAGAACCGCAACAATCCTCTTGAATACATCGTCAGGAACTCCGTTATCGAAGGTTTCAGGATCGATATCGTCCGCCGGTCTGATTCTCGGAACGCTGATAGTATGCGGACCGCAGCCGTAGGTTTCCTCAAGATGGTGTGCATGCATCAGCATACCTACAAAATCGTATTTATAGTTTTCAAGTCCAAAGAGCACACCGCAGCCCACGTCATCGATACCGGCCTGCATAGCTCTGTCCATAGCCTCTGTGTGATAAGCATAGTCGCTCTTAGGGCCGGAAGGATGGAGCTCTTCGTAAGCTTTCTTGTTATATGTTTCCTGGAAAAGGATGTAAGTACCGATGCCGGCATCCTTGAGCATTTTGTACTCTTCGATGGAAGTAGCGGCGATGTTTACATTGACTCTCCTGATAGCGCCGTTCTTGTGATGTATACTGTAGATTGTCTTTATGCTTTCCAGAATATATTCAATAGGATTATTGACCGGGTCTTCACCTGCTTCGATAGCCAGCCTCTTGTGACCCATATCCTGCAGCGCGATAACCTCCTGTCTTATTTCCTCCTGTGTCAGCTTCTTTCTCGGAATATTTTTATTCTGTCCGTGATAAGGGCAGTAAACACATCCGTTGACGCAGTGATTGGAAAGGTACAGAGGCGCGAACATTACGATTCTGTTGCCATAAAAATGCTCTTTGATTTCTTTACCCAGATCGAATATTTTCTGGATAATGTCGGGATCTTCACATTCCAGCAGGGTCATTGCTTCCTTATATGAGAGGCCCTTGTACTGTCTGCCTTTTTCCAGAATCTGTTCCATCATTTCCAGGTCATTCTTGTGCTCTTCTGCATAGGCGAGGGTTTCAAGTATTTTCTCGTCATTTATGAATTCTTCTGCTTTAGTTGATCTGCTGTTGTAGACTGCCATTTTTTATTCTCCCTTTCTTCACAGCAATCGAAAACCTCCATCCGGCAATGGCCGGACGGAGGTTATTAATTACAAATCTGGCTCTTCGCACCCGTAAGGATGCCCGGAGCAGTGATATTAAAACCTGCTTTCAACCATCGCCTTCCTCCTCGGTCATACCCTTGGAGTCAGTACGAAGTGCGGCAGAATGCCGCTTGTTGCTGTTTTATAACTGTACATTTATTATCTTAATTGACATTTTACCACACGATCCTTGCCAGGTAAATCCCTAATTACCTCTGCCGGCGTGTATTTTTGTGAATCTTTGAGCATTTTTCTCAGATCTTCTCCCTGATCATGCCCTATTTCTATAATGAGAAATCCTCCAGGTTTCAGGTGTTTATGCGCTTCTGACACTATTATCCTGTAAAAATCCAGTCCGTCTCTGCCGCCGTCCAGTGCCTTGAGAGGTTCATGCTTCTTCACTTCCTCCTGAAGAATGGATATCATGTTGGTTCTGATATACGGCGGATTGCTGACGATCATATCGAACTTCTTTCCCGATACCGGCACAAACATGTCGCCCTGCAGAAACTTTATTTTTGTCCTCAGGGTTTCAGCATTTTCCTGAGCGATTTTAATCGCTGCTTCGCTGATATCAGTTGCTGTGACCTTGATATTATTGCAGATCTTCGCCAGAGATATGCCTATCGCTCCGCTGCCGCAGCAGAGATCGAGAACCTCCCATTCCTTATGCCCTTTGAGTTTCTCAAAAAATGTCAGCTTCTCCCGTGGTGTATTCTGTATGGTCCTGGCTGCCTCCGTAACCAGTGTTTCGGTATCCTGACGGGGAATCAGCACATCCGGGCTGACTTTAAATGTATATCCCATGAATTCCTGCACACCTGTGATGTGCTGCAGAGGGATTCTCTCGGCACGACGTCTGATGAGTTCCATATATTTTTCTTCTGTCTCCGGATCCACCTCCTCCTGAGCCTTCAGAAACAGCCCCACCTTATCTGTTCCTGTCAGATAACAGTAAAGTTCCTCAGCATCTATCTTCGGATCCATGCAAAACGCCTTGGAAAGCTGATATTCTCCTTCTTTTACAAGTATTCTAGTCTTCATCTGGTCAATTCCTTTCGGGCTATATAAACCTGCGTCTTTTCAGTGCAGGCTTGAGCGGCTTGACCGTATACTCACCATCTTCGCCGAATTCATCATAATATGCTTCTATAGCAGCCTGCATCTGATCTTCTGCCGCAGGATTCTTTTCTTTTGTCTGTGAAATTATTTTTTCTCCGATGGGTTCATCATTTCTCACTGCATCTATCGCCGCAATAGCCACCTCCAGCTGACTTTCATCCGGCTCCTTTGTTGTTATTTTCTGCAGATAGAGTCCCGGCAGGCTCAGAACCTTAACGACAATGTTATCGCTGCGTCCGGCCCATTTGAGAAGTTCATACGAAAGTCCTGCTATCACAGGCAGCAGCAGCAGTCTGGACACGATTCTGAAAACGAGATTAGGCCACCCCAGAATAAAGTGCAGAATGAACGCTATAATAAATACGAACATGAGGAAGCTTGTCCCGCACCTCGGATGGAGCGTCGGGAACTGCTTGCAGTTTTCAGGTGTAAGTTCAAGTCCGCATTCAAAGCAGTGTATTGTCTTGTGCTCCGCACCATGAAACTGGAATACACGTTTGATTTCTCCCATGAAGGATATACCCCATACATAAAGCACAAACAGAAGTATCCTCACTGCTCCTTCAGCGAAATTAAGCCAGAACACGCTGTCCGTAAACAGCTTCAGCAGATTTACCACTCCAGTAGGCAGGATAATGAAAACTCCTACCGAAAACAGTATTGCTATCACCACTGAGAAATATATCATGAAATTCCAGACAGCATCGGTCCCGAATTTATTGTTCATCCATTTTTCGAATTTTGATTCTTCATATTCTTCATCATCAAATTCAGCAAGTATATCGGCTGATTTCATCAGTATCTTTGTACCGGATACAAGAGAATCGACAAATGCTGCAACTCCTCGAACAAGAGGAATTTTAGCCCATTTGCCCGGTTCCTTTGTTTTCATCATATCCACTTTGATATCGCCGTTAGGGAGGCGTACAGCAAGAGCTGTCTTTTTATCGCCTCTCATCATTATTCCTTCCATTACTGCCTGACCGCCCATCTTCGTCGGGCAGGCATCCTTGCGAAATATTTTGCTTAAGTCCATTTTACCCCTCAAGTTTTATTTTCTTTATTACTTCAATAAATGTTTTGTTGTCTTTAGTGTGCGCCAGATTATCCAGTATCATTTCTGTCACTTCCTGAGTGTCGCGGTTGCCCATGGCACGCCTCATATACCATATGGCTTCCATTTCGTCCTGATTCATCAGCAGATCTTCACGTCTTGTCCCTGATTTGTTCAGGTTGATTGCAGGGAATATTCTCTTCTCCGAAAGCTTCCTGTCAAGATGCAGCTCCATATTTCCTGTTCCCTTGAATTCTTCAAAGATGAGATCGTCCATCCTGCTGCCTGTTTCAACGAGAGCTGTTGCCAGTATCGTGATGCTGCCGCCCTCTTCCAGCTTTCTTGCAGCGCCGAAGAATTTCTTTGGTTTATGCAGCGCCCCCGGATCAAATCCACCGGACAGGGTCTTGCCGGAAGCCGGTACCACGAGATTGTACGCTCTTGCCAGCCTTGTGATACTGTCGAGCAGGATAACAACATCTCTGCCGTGCTCCGCCAGTCTCTGGGCCCGTGCCAGCACCATCTCGGCCACCTTGACATGATGCTGCGGCATCTCATCAAAGGTCGAGTATATGACATCTCCGCCTTTAAGGCTGCGTTTCATGTCAGTTACTTCCTCCGGCCTTTCGTCTACCAGCAGTACAATCATCTCGACATCCGGATAATGCTTCTCAATACTGTTGGCAAGCTTCTTGAGCAGAATTGTTTTGCCTGCCTTAGGCGGCGCGACTATCAGTCCTCTCTGACCCTTGCCGATGGGCGCTATCAGGTCGATCAGTCTGAGGGAAAGATCCCTGCCATCCTCCAGTACAAACCTTTCTTTAGGGAAAATCGGCGTCAGCGTATCGAAATCAGGTCTTTTGATAGCGGCACCCGGCTCATCTCCATTTACCGTGACCACATAAAGCAGTGCTCCGAATTTATCGCCTTCATTAGGCTGTCTGCAGATTCCTTTTATTTTATCGCCTGTCTTGAGATTGAATCTCCTGATCTGTGCAGGTGCAACATAAATATCCTTCTCACTGGTAAGAAAATTATTGAATCTCAGGAAGCCGAAACCGCCTTCTGCCAGTTCGAGGATACCCTCTGTCTCGAACCTGTCATTCCTGTCAGGTACAACCTTACCCTTCTGTTTCTGCTTCGTATGCTTATCTCCATGAGAATTCTGATGACTATGCTCCTCACTGGTCTCCGCCTGATGATCAGTTTCTGCCTGACTGTCAGTTTCATCTCCGGCATCTCTATTGTCGCCTGACAATTCTTCTGCCGGTACTTCAGCAGCTTCTGCCGCCTCGGATGGCGGCTGATCTGTATCTTCTGCCTTATCGCTTCTGTCAGTCATAAGCGCAGCCACGAGATCCGCTTTTTTCATTTTCTCATATCCTTCAAGACCAAATGTTCTGGCAATTTCTCTAAGCTCAGCAACCTTCTTGGCCTTGAGAGTTTTCTCGTCCATTGTTTTCCACATAAACAAATGAATCCTTTCTATATTAAACAAATTTAAACTGGAAAAATCTTAAGAATGTTGTTTACCTCGATGGGGTCTAAGATTATTACTAGATAATAATATACACCGAATTTCGCCGCAGTACAATATTTGGCAAAATGTTTTCACAAATTTTTTATCTTTATCCTGTAAATTTCGCTTCGCTGATCCGTTCTGACGTAAATATCGAAACGATAATTTTCTGCATAAAAAAACAGAGCCTATGCAAAACCATAAGCTCTGTCTCGTATCAGATTATATTATATGTATTCTGATCTTATTTGTTGTAGTTGTAGAAGCCTTCGCCAGTCTTTCTTCCCAGCTTGTTTGCTCTTACCATCTTTCTGAGGAGCGGATGAGGTCTGTACTTAGTGTCGCCGAATTCAGCATACAGAGTTTCCATGATAGCCAGACATACGTCCAGTCCGATAAGGTCGCCTAATGCGAGAGGTCCCA
Source organism: Lentihominibacter sp. (assembly GCA_051882895.1). Taxonomy (GTDB): domain Bacteria; phylum Bacillota; class Clostridia; order Peptostreptococcales; family Anaerovoracaceae; genus Lentihominibacter. Next base: position 264 of record JBJESR010000266.1, on the reverse strand, counting down.
TCGGGTGGTTAGCACCAAGCTGCATAGCTGTATCGATACCTTCAACATCAGCAACTCCGTCAGCCAGAATGCCGATACCTTCGTTAACCATAGGGATAAGGATTCTGTTTACTACGAATCCAGGAGCTTCTGCCACATCTACAGGAGTCTTGCCAAGAGCCTTTGTCAGGTCAAGGATAGCTTCTCTTGTTTCTTCTGAAGTAGTAAGTCCCTTAACGATTTCAACCAGCTTCATAGCAGGAACCGGATTGAAGAAGTGCATTC
>JBJESR010000265.1:0-1655 GCA_051882895.1 Lentihominibacter sp. | reverse complement strand
AGAAAGTAGTGCAAAAGGAAGTACCTAAGTTTGAAAAACTACAGGAAATACGGCTAAGAGCTGGAAAGCCACTGCTTCTCATGTATCAGGGCGAAGAACTGGTGCCTGTATGTGATTCGGGTGAGGCATATATTGTTTCAAAGGAAGAGATTGATGCGGTACTTGAATATATCAGCAGATATTCCCTGTATGCGTTTGAAGAGGAGATGAAACAGGGGTTTATTACTATCGAAGGAGGACACCGGGTGGGAATTGCCGGACAGGCGATTGTAGATAAAGGAGAAATCCGGAATCTGCGCTACATTGCATCTGTCAATATCAGAATGTCACATGAGATACTAGGATGTGCTGACGGTTTATTTCCTGCAATTACCTGTCACCGGAGGCTGTTACATACGCTTCTTGTCTCACCGCCTGGATGTGGGAAGACGACGCTTCTCAGGGATATCATAAGGCAGGTTTCCGATGGAAACAGTTACGTAAAAGCTGCTACAGTAGGAGTGGTTGATGAAAGGTCTGAGATTGCAGGATGTTATTACGGAGTTCCGCAAAATCATCTGGGAATGCGTACGGATGTACTGGACGGGTGCCCGAAGGCGGAGGGAATGATCATGATGATTCGTTCTATGAGACCGGAAGTTCTGGCGGTAGATGAGATCGGAGAGCCTGAGGATGTACAGGCTATCTCTTATGCGATGCACTGTGGACTTAGAATGATTGCGACCGCACATGGAGAGTCAATGGAAGAATTGAAACGAAAACCCGTATTTTCAAAAATGATAGAAGAAAAGAGGTTTGAGAGGTATGTGTTTCTTGAAAAGCAGGGAAAGATTCAGAGTGTTTTTGACGCAGCCGGGAGGGTAATGTAGATGCTGCTTAAAGTATCAGGAGTTGTATTCGTTATGGCAGCTACCACCTTTATGGGAATTCGAAAGGCAGATGATATTCAGGAAGAGTATCGTCAGATGAGATATCTTCAGAGGATTATGAGTATGATGGAAAGTGAAATTAGGTATGCACGTTCTCATCTGGGTGAAATTTTTTCTCATATAGCCAGTCATGCGCAGGAACCTTATAAAGGATGGCTTTTGTCAATGCAAAGAGACATGAACAGTGGTAATGGAGGAACCTTTGATGAAATATGGTGTCAGGCTATAGAAGGTTATCTGAAAGATTCCGGATTGCCGAGAGGTGAGCTTACAAGATTGATACAACTTGGAAATCAGCTTGGAGTTGTCGATCTTAAGCTTCAGCTGAACATCCTTACTCTGTATCAGCAGCAACTTTCGTTAAGTATGGAAGAAATGAAGGAAGGAATGAAAACAAGAGTAAGGCTCTGCCATTGCCTTGGAGTGATGAGTGGAATGTTAATATCCATCCTTTTGATATAGGAGCAGAAAATATGAGTGTGAATCTGATTTTTAAAATTGCAGCAGTAGGAATACTGGTATCAGTACTCTGCCAGGTGCTTAAGCACAGTGGGAGAGAGGAGCAGGCTTTTCTGGCGAGCCTTGCGGGGCTGCTTCTGGTCCTGTTTTGGATCGTCCCGTATATTTATGATCTTTTTGAATCAATCAAACGCCTGTTTATGCTTTGAAAACAAGCATTGTAAAGGAGGAGAAATGTTTTGAGTATGATGCAGGTTGGCGCGCTTG
>JBJESR010000264.1:5680-7412 GCA_051882895.1 Lentihominibacter sp. | reverse complement strand
TACTTCAAGCATTCGGTAAGAAAAGCTATGGACCTTGCCATCATCGGAGTTGGAGCGAAGCTCACCATGGATGGCAGCAGAATCACAGATGCCAGAGTATGCATGGGCGGCGTCGGCATCACTCCCCTCAGAGCCAGGAATGCCGAGAGTATCCTGATAGGGAATGAGATTACAGACGAACTGCTGGAAAAGGCAGGAACAGCCGCATCACAGGAATGCTCCCCTATAAGCGATGTCCGTGCATCTGCCGAATACAGAACAGACATGATAAGAGTTTATACCAAGAGAGCCGTTAAAAAGGCAGTTGAGACGATGATGTAGGAAGGAGGCACAACAATGGGTAAAAGAGTAATCAATTTCAGACTGAACGGCGTAGACAGAGATGAATACGTCATGGATAATCTCACAATGGTCGACTTCCTGCGCAAACAGATGCACCTGACGGGAACAAAGAGAGGCTGCGAGGAAGGTGAATGCGGAGCATGCACTATTCTCCTCGACGGCAGAGCCGTTGCATCCTGCATGATGCTTGCCGTGGAGGCGGACGGTCATGAAATCGTAACCATCGAAGGACTCAAAAAGGACGGTGTGCTTCACCCTGTCCAGAAGGAATTCATAGATAAATGGGCGCTGCAGTGCGGATTCTGCACACCGGGAATGATCATGTCGGCAGTTTCACTGCTGGACGAGAACCCTCACCCGACAGAGCAGGAAATAAGAGATGGCATAGCAGGAAATCTCTGCAGATGCACAGGCTATGCGAAGATTGTGGAAGCCATCGATTCCGCAGCGAAAAAAATGGCGAAGGAGGTGGCTGAATAATGGCAGTAACAAGATCAGAATACTGGAAAGAGGTCAGAAGCGTATACAAGGATCCTAAGGATTACGTTCTGGCAGGACAGGGCAACGCATATGTCCGCATTGACGCAGAGGCCAAGGTAACAGGAGCTGCTGTATATACAGATGACGTATATCTACCTGACACATGGTACTGCAAGCTGGTTCATTCACCGTATGCGCATGCACTGATCAAGAGCATCGACTTCACGGAAGCAGCCAAGGTTCCGGGAGTAAAAGGCTTCCTGACAGGCGCCGACTTCCCTGAAGGCCATAACCTGGGAAACCCTGAAGCTTTCAAGGAGCTGGCAGATAAAGAGCCCCTCTGCCGAAGAAAGGTGCGAATGGAAGGCGATGAGGTGGCTGCGGTATGTGCAGTTACAGAAGAAGCAGCAGAAGAAGCGGCTGCACTTGTCAAGGTAGAATACGAACCGCTGCCGGTAATACTTGATCCTTTTGAAGCAATGGCCCTTGATGCAGAGCCTATTCACTATCCGGCAGACCAGGAAGGAACGGCAAACAACCTGTCCATCTTTACAGTAATGAAGGCGGGAGATCCGGACAAGTGCTTCGAAGAAGCAGACTACACAGATGTTTCATATTACCAGACACAGGAAATGGTTCATGCAGCCATCGAGCCTCACGGTGCCATCGCCAAATATGAAAACGGCGAATACACCATCTGGACCACCACTCAGGGTGCATACGTATCAAGATACTGGGTAGCATGGGGTCTGGGAGTTCCAGAATCACAGGTAAGACTCATCAAACCGATGGTAGGCGGCGGCTTCGGCGGCAAGCTGGACGTATTCGCTCACGAGCTCTGCCCCTGCAAATTCGCTGAGAGACTGGGTCATCCTGTAAAGTGCATACTCAAGAGAGATGAAGTCTTCAA
>JBJESR010000264.1:0-5580 GCA_051882895.1 Lentihominibacter sp. | reverse complement strand
CACTTTGCACATGAAATACACATGGACGAAGTGGCCAACAATCTGGGAATCGACCCTCTGGAACTGAGACATATAAATGAAATCACACCATATTATACAGGACCTACAGGTCTGGAGTTCACATCCTGCAGATTCAAGGAATGTATGGATGCCTGCGCCGACTACATAGACTGGAAAAACAGATGGAGATACAAGCCGGGCAGCGGCGAAGCCATCGGATTCTCAGGCTCAGGCTTCATGTCGGGAACAGGCTTCCCTGTACTGGTAACGCCGCATTACTGCTCAGCCACCACCATCGTACGTCTCAACAGAGAAGGCTATGCAGTAGTATTCACAGGTGCCAACGATATCGGCCAGGGCTGCGATACAGTAATGACGATGATCGTTGCCGAAGAGCTGGGTCTTAACATGGATGAAGTAAAGTGCGTTCAGTCCGATACGACCACAACTCCATGGGATGCAGGCTCCTTCGGTTCCCGTGTAACATTCCTGGGCGGAAATGCATGCCACCATGCAGTAGGCGATGCCAAGCTGAAGCTGCTCAGGCACTGGGCGGAAGAATGGGGCTGCAAGCCGACAGACATTCAGATGGCGGACCACAGAGTATTCATTCCGGGGGATGCAGAGAAAAACATTTCCTTCAATGAAGCATGCTACGGTTATGAGGAAAAGAACTTCGGTCGCTGCGTTGCAGGTGTAGGTGCATACAACCACGAGGGTGACAAGGACATTTATGTCAAGAATGTCGGAAACTATGCGACTGCATATTCCTTCTCGGCATCAGCAGCCAAAGTGACTGTAGATATGGAGACCGGCGCTGTTACACTGGACGATTTCGTATTCGGCCACGACTGCGGACGTCCTCTCAACATCCGCGCGGTAGAAGGGCAGATCGAAGGTTCGGTACTGCTGGGCTTCGGATTCACATGCTATGAGGAATGCGTATACGACAAGGACGGCAGACACCTGAACCCTTCCTTCAGGGACTACAGATTCCCGACTGCACTGGATATGCCGAACATCAAGTCCATCATATGCAGTGAAGAAGATGCCGAAGGCCCTATGGGCGCCAAGGAAGCCGGCGAAGGCTCTACTGCCCCTGTAGGATCAGCAATCGGCAACGCCATCAACTATGCGACAGGGCTGGTTATCAAAGAACTGCCTATCACTCCTGAAAAGCTCTGGAGAGCTCTCAGGGAGCATGAGAAGACAGGCAGAACGGAATTCGGCGGCGAGGGTCTGGCGGAGAAATTCGCCAACATGCCACCGCTTCCTCAGAGATACGATGTCTGATTTCCCAGAGTGTACAGGAAAATGGACAATAAGGATTTTGAAAAAAGCAGGGAGCTGGCGTATGACATACTGAAGCTGGCTCAGAACACGCTTCTCATCAACTTAAGATTTATGGAACCGGCCTTTGTGAAAATAATCCCGGCCCACGACATGGACACGGCAGAGATTGCCACAGACGGACAGTTCCTTTATTACAACAGCATTCATGTATGCAGACAGTACAGGCGGGCAAAGGAAATGCCCGCCAGAGACTATCTGCATGCAGTGCTGCACTGCCTGTTCAGACATCCTTTCACCGGAAAGAATGTGAGGACAGATATCTGGGATCTTGCCTGCGACATAGCAGTCGAGAACATGATAACAGAAATGGACATCAGATCCCTTTACTGTGAGCGGCAGATATCACAGGCATGGCTGATAAAGGACCTGAAAGAGGAACTGCCCAGACTGTCTGCCGAATGGATATACAAGTATTTCTCCCGGCAGGATCCATCCCCGGAGGAAATACAGACACTGGCAGGCATTTTCCATGCCGATGACCATTTCATATGGCATAACACTGCCGGAGATGATGCCGGAAATGAAGATACTGATGAAAACGAGGAAGGCAGCTCAACGGATGGAGATGAGGAGACTGCTGCGCAAGGCAGCGAAGAAACAGAATATGACGTGCCTGAAGATGAAAAAGGGGAGAATGCCGGAGCTTCCATAGAAAAAATCGAAGCTGTCTGCGGCGGTACCGATGGAGGAACCGGAAGCGGCGGAGATGAAAACCATCAGGTGGATAATGATAAAACCGCCCTGACACCGCAGGAGATAGAACAGGCATGGCAGCAGATCGCAGAGAGAATACAGGTCGATATGGAGACCAGCTGCGAGACCTGGGGTGAAGGTGCCGGAAGCATGCAGCAGAACCTCAGAGAAATAAACAGAGAAAAATACGATTACACCCGGCTGCTGAGCAGATTCGCAGTTCTGGGTGAAAACGTCGAAATAAATGATGATGAATTCGATCATATCTTTTACACCTACGGACTTGAGCTTTATGAGAACATGCCTCTCATAGAGCCACTTGAATACAAGGAAGTGAGAAAGGTGAGAGAATTCGTGATAGCGCTGGACACTTCGGAGTCGGTTTCAGGGGAAATCGTCCAGAAATTTGTGGAAAAAACCTGGAACATTCTGAAGCAGAGCGATAATTTCTTCTCCCGCGTGAACATACATATAATACAGTGCGGAGCAAGGGTTGAAGAGGACGTGAAGATAACCACGGAAGACGAATTCGATGAGTACATGAAAAGCATGGTGCTCAAGGGCTTCGGCGGAACAGACTTCCGTCCTGTATTCGAACACGTCGATATGCTGCGAAGACAGCATGAATTCACTAATTTAAAAGGACTGATATATTTTACGGATGGCTACGGAGCCTTCCCGGCAGAACCGCCGGATTACGATGCGGCATTCATATTTCTCGATCAGGGCTATGAGCCTCCCGAGGTGCCGGTGTGGGCGATAAAAATGATATTAAAGGAAGATGAAATCAGAGAATTTTAATATTGAAAACGACATCTTAATAAAATACACCGGTGATGAAAAATACGTCCAGGTCCCTGACGGAGTGCGGATAATCGGAGAGCGGGCCTTCATGAGCTGCAGGGGTATCCGGGAGGTGATCCTTCCTGCCGGAGTGACTGAGATACAGCAGGACGCCTTCGCGGACTGCACCATGCTTGACCGCATCCAGCTGCCGCCGTCGGTGGAATACATAGGCTGGCGGGCTTTCAGCGGCTGCATGTGTCTTGTTCATATCCACATACCGGCATCGGTGAAGCGGATAGGCTGGCACGCCTTTGAGAAATGCAGCAGACTTAAATCCATAGAACTGGATGAAGGTATAGAGGTACTGGAAAACGGAGTGTTCTCAGGCTGCAGGAATCTGCGAAGGATCGAGATCCCGGCAAGCATAACCACCTTCGGTGGATGGATGTTTTTCAGCTGTGTCAATCTTGAAGAGGTCCGGTTCAGAGGACCGGTGAAGGAACTGCCGGAAAGGAGCTTTTCGGGATGCTTCAGACTGGAGCATGTGCATCTGGCGAAGGGACTTGAAAAAATAGGAGTCGAAGCTTTTTATGAGTGCACTGTTCTTAAGGAGGTGCTGCTTCCCGAAGGACTGAAGCATATTAAAAGACAGGCCTTCGCAAGAGACCGGTATTTTACAAGACTTGAGCTTCCCGACAGTCTGGAATCAATGGATGAAGCTGTGTTCGCCGGATGCTCCGGATTCAGGCAGCTGACAGTGCCGCCTCATATGGCGGAGCTTCCCGAGAGTACCTTTCAGGGCTGCAGCGGCATAGAGGAGCTGGTGATAAAAGAAGGTGTGCGCAGCCTCGGGCGGTTCAGCTTTGCCGGATGCCGGGGGCTCAGGGAGCTGGACACACCGGACTCTCTGGAGGAAATCGGTGACGGCTGTTTTGAAAGCTGCAGCGGTCTTGAAAGAGTGCACATGAATGACGGTATCACAAAGCTCGGCAGCTCCGTATTCGCAGGCTGCAGCAGACTGACAGAAATTGACCTGCCGGAAAACCTGGAGGATATCGGCGAAATGTGTTTCGACCGATGCCGGGGGTTGGCAGATGAAAACGATAATATAATACACAACGGAATTTTTTATGCTCACATTGGAGAAAGAAGCGACATCGATGTGCCGCAGGATATCAGGAAGGTAGCAGGAGGAGCTTTCGCAGGCAGCAGCCGATATCGCAGCGTGCGTATACATGCCGGAGTTTCAGCTGTAGGCCCGGGAGCCTTCAGAAACTGCGACAAACTGGAAGAGATCACAATCCTTTCCGGAGATGTAAAGAGTCTGGGCAGCGAACCCTTCAGGGACTGCAGACGGCTGATCACAGCAGCAGTGTGCGGCATGATGCCTGATGATTTTGAGGAACCTGAGGAAAAAACCGCCGTGATGCTGGGCTTCTGCTGTGAATGGGAAAGCTTCAGCCTGGAAGCGGAAGCCGGATACAGGCCTCATCTTCAGGAAAACCAGGAGCAGCTGCTGCATAAAGCGGTGGACCACCAGCTGCTGAGGGCAGTCAGATATTTCACAGAACACAATCTGATCGCAAAAGATGCCTTAAGCAGGATACTGGAATATGCCCAGCAGAAAAAGGCTGTAGAGATAGTGGCACTGCTGCTGGAATACAGGAGCCGGTCTTCAGAGCCTGATACAGATGCGGACATATTTGACAGATATTCGCTGTAGCAGAGGAGAAATGCCATGAACATACAACAAGCAAAAGAACAGATCATGAATGCCATGACAGCATATTTCACCAGAGACGAACTGGGAAATTACGTGATCCCCATAGAAAAACAGAGACCCGTGCTGCTGATAGGTCCGCCGGGCGTGGGCAAGACAGCCATAATGGAGCAGGTGGCATCGGAGCTGGGGGTCGGCCTTGTATCCTACTCCATGACACACCATACCCGACAGAGTGCCCTCGGACTTCCTTTTATAACGAAAAAGGAATTCGAAGGATATGAATATCAGGTTTCAGAATATACCATGAGCGAGATAATAGGCTCCGTATATGACCTGATGCGGGAAACCGGAGTAAGAGAAGGCATACTTTTTCTCGATGAAATAAACTGTGTGTCGGAGACCCTGGCACCCTGCATGCTGCAGTTTCTCCAGTACAAAATCTTCGGACAGCATCAGCTGCCGGAGGGCTGGATAGTGGTGGCGGCAGGCAATCCCCCGGAATACAATAAATCCGTACGGGACTTTGATATCGTCACATGGGACAGACTCAAGAGGATCGACGTGGAGCCGGACTACGATGTGTGGAAAGCGTACGCGTCTCTCAAAGGTGTGCATCCGTCGGTGCTGACATATCTGGCCGCCCGTAAAAAGGACTTTTACAAGGTGGAAAGCACAGTTTCAGGCAAAGCATTTGTCACTGCCAGAGGCTGGGACGATCTGTCGGAAATGATAAAGCTTTATGAGCACAACTCCATTCCGGTGGACGAAATGCTTATCAGCCAGTACATACAGACCCCGAAGATCGCCAAAGATTTTGCCATATATTACGATCTGTTCAGCAAATACAGGAGTGATTACAAAATAGATGCCATCCTTGACGGCAGAGCAGGCGGGGACGTGCTGTTCAGAGCGCAGCGGGCGCCGGTGGATGAGAGGATGAGCTTTCTGGGGCTGCTGTTTGATGCAGTCACCGCCGAGCTGAGAAAAGTCTGTGAACAGGAGGACACCCTGGATATTCTGACGCC
>JBJESR010000263.1:0-7459 GCA_051882895.1 Lentihominibacter sp. | reverse complement strand
CTCCAGCTGGTTTTGATTAATGTCTGTCTTTAATTGCATGGGAAAATGATGTGCCGCGGAAAATCATGGAAATTATTACAAAAATTATAATTCCAAGGCACCAGCCTGCCAGAACATCAGTGGGATAGTGGACACCAAGATAAATACGTGACAGACCGATACATATCATCGGAATCGCCAGTACGATGGTAAACACATTGGCGGCACGTCTGTTATTCATATTGGTTCGGACAAGATATATAAGCATGGCGAATACAAACATGCTTGTTATCGAGTGGCCGCTGGGAAAAGAGAAACCGCCGGCATCGATAAGATGAAGGATATCATCAGGACGAGGTCTTTCGACAACAGATTTTATTATTTTGTTCAGGATAGTTACACAAACAGCTCCGGCAGAAACCGGCAGGCCGTATGTAATACGTGTCTGTCTGAAAAAAAGAAGTATAATGCAGAGCAGAGTAATACTCTGCCAGTTACCCATATATGTGATTACCTTTACTGCAGGAGTAAACCAGTCAGCTCTAAGATCATATATAAAAAATCTTACAGGATCATCAAATATCCAGGCCTCTGACGTAACAACAGCAGCCGTTACAGCCACAAAAACCGAAGCTGCGGCAATTCCTGCAGATAACTTTAATTTGACATCGCCGTTCGTTTTGCATTTCATAAATTCCAACACCCTTCAAAAGATAAATACAGTACAATTATAAAGCATTTACGAAGATTATGCACTAATTTTACATACGTTATGTTATAATGTTGGATAATGAACCCGTAGCGGACAGAAGAGCCGGGTGTTCAATGGTTCAAGGAGGAAAACAAATGAAAATATTTGCTAATATTCCGGGTGCGTACAAGATGGTACATTGCCTTAAATATCTCAAACCATATAAGAAAGTCATTGAAGATGCCAAGGCAGAGGGTAATACTGAGCTGGAGAGAAAATATATTCTTGAAGCCACTTCTAAATGGGGCGGCATCGTGATGGATATGTTCGGCAGCAGTGTAAATGTTCATGGATTTGAGAATCTGCCAGATAAAGGTCCTGTTGTACTGGTTGGAAATCATCAGGGATATGCGGATATTTTCGCATATTGTGCAGCCTTCACTAAATTCCAGTTCGCATTTGTAGCTAAAGATGATCTGGCGAAGATACCTTTGTATGGAGAATGGATCAGGAGAATCAGAAGTGTTTTTATAGAGAGAAATGATCCGAGAGCTGCTCTTAATGCGATAAAACAGGGAACTGAGTATATTGAGCAGGGATTTTCACTTGCTATTTTCCCGGAAGGAACAAGGAGCAAAGGTCCTGTGCCTGGTGAGTTCAAGAAGGGCGCCCTTAAACTGGCAACCAAACCGGGCGTTCCTATTGTACCTGTTTCTCTCAATGGAAGCTACAGGATGTTCGAAGAAGAAGGCTATCTCAAGGGTGCACAGATAGACATAATGGTTCACGAACCGATAGAGACTAAAGGCATCAGCCGTAAGGAAGAAAAGGAACTTACCGAAAGAGTTGAACAGATCATCATCGGAGGACTGAGGGATCTGGGCGCCATAGAATAGAATGACAGAAAATATAAAACAGGAGGCAATAAACAAATGGATGTAAGAAATAAGATCGTAATGAGTCAGGTAATGCTGCCGCATCAGGCTAATGTGGCAGGAAATGTTCATGGTGGTGAAATCATGAAATTCATGGATACAGCAGCAGGAGCAATTGCGATGAAATACAGCAAGGGAAACTGCGTGACAGCAAGAGTTGATGAGCTGCAGTTCCATCTGCCTATTTTCGTAGGAGCACTTGTAACATGTACTGCATATATCGTATATGTAGGTAAAACATCTATGGAAATACGTGTTGATGTGGAGGCTGAGGATCTGGAATCAAACGGCGGTCCTGAGAAAGCGCTTTCTGCAAGCTTTACCATGGTATGTATGGGTAAAAACGGCAGACCTCAGCAGATAGGCAAACCATATGAGCCTGAAACAGAGGATGAGAAGAGACTCTATCAGGAAGCTCTTGAGAAAAGAAACAGCATCAAAAGATAAATGGTGATTGCCGGGAGATTTGATATGAGAAATAACAGATTGAATTCAGGGATAATTATTTCCCTGATGATAGCAATGATTATCATGCTTTCGGGATGCGGCAGCCAGCCTGCCACCCTCGAAGAATATATCAGCAATGATGAAGAAGCCAGAACGACTCTTGAATCAATGAGTTCTTCAACCGAAGGCCTTGAAGTAGCTGTAGAGGATAATACGATAATATATACCTACACTTATGATAATACTCTCGACAGCAGTATGATAGAATCAGTTTCGGAGCAGCTGGAGAAAACTATTGACAGCTCTGAATCCACATTCAGAAGCATGGCGGATTCCCTTGAAGAAGAATCAGGCATAGATGGAATAACCATCAGAGTCATTTATCTGAATAATGACGGAACAGAGCTTGTAAACAAAGAATACTGATTAATAAAAAACTGTTTTAAACATGGAGCGGTTCATCTCAAACAGCTCCATGTTTTTTTTAGACCATTACATTGCCGGGATCTCTGTCAAAGAAAATGCTCTTGGATGTTGCAGCAAGCGGAATACCGAAGATAACAGATACATTATCTGAGAAAAGATCCATACGCAGTGCCGCTTTACCTGCCGAAAAAAGTACACGGTTATCTATGCGGTTGTCAGCTGCCAGTGAAACCGCTGAGCCGATGGCGATTCCCAGATCAACGATATTGAATGCACAGTTCGCGCCGGCTTCTACAGTTCTGCCGCAGTTTTCAAATCCGCACAGACTGCAGTCATCCAGCTCAATTGGAGCATTGTTGGCACCTATCAGAACTACGCAGTAGCTGTTGTCAACATTACCTGCATCTCTATTGAAGAAATCTGCACCGGTTTCAGCAGCAATATCCCTCATGTGCTTTGCCAGAATATCCTTTTCTTCACCATCAACGATAACTGCTTCGATGTTGTCAATGCCGCAGCCCTTAGGGGCAGTAACAGCAGCGGCAACCATCTGTCTTGCCACATGCATTGCAGCATCTTTTGCTGCATCCTCTCTTTTGTAAATCATTCAAATACCTCCAAATTCAAGTTTTGCCCTGCCGGAATATACCGGATTCATCAATAATCAGATATTGCTGTAAAATTCACACTGTCTTTCGTAAAAACTGTTAAAGGCTTTCCTGCGTTCTTTCTCGGTTCCGAAGTGCAGAAACGCATGATACGATGATTCCGATTCTGAAGCATTCTGCCACAGCTGGTCGCAGCTCATGTCTCTGCCGACGACAATCAGAGTATGTTCATTTATAATTGATCGTGACATATCATCATGAAGAACACCATCGCTGCAGGATATCACGAGATTGTCATTATCACTTCCGGTAATTTTCTGCAGCATCTCATATTCTTTATTGCGGTATTCATGTTCGCCCATCATCATGCAGATCCTCAGGATGGACCTGCCGTCCTCTTTTACGATTTCATCATCAAGGGACAGGAAATCATAGCCTCTGTCATCTGCAATCTGTCTGGCAGTCTCCTCGATAGGAGCGCCAAGAAAGCCCGTCACGAAAATCAGGTTCTTATTCATATGATCCTCCGGGAATATAATCTTAAAGTACACTACATTATAGCATATTATTGTAATAAACACCAAAAGAAGGTACAATAGGAATAAATAAAATCACGAAGAGGAAGATTAATATGGCAATAAAAGAACAACCTACATTAGTTATCATGGCAGCAGGCATGGGATCCAGATACGGCGGACTGAAGCAGGTGGACAGAATCACCGAAGCCGGGGAAATCATTCTCGACTTCTCGCTTTATGATGCGATGATGGCAGGCTTCAGCCGTGCAGTATTCATCATAAGAGAAGAACACCGTGAGCTTTTCAGAGAACTGGTGGATGAAAGAGCCGGCAGATTCATGGATATCGAATATGCCTATCAGAAGCTTGATGATATTCCGGAGGGCTTTGAAATCCCGGAGGGCAGAGAAAAACCGTGGGGTACAGGCCATGCGGTGCTTTCCTGCAGACACCTGATAAAGGGACCCTTCGCAGTTATCAATGCGGATGATTATTACGGACCGGGAAGCTTTGCCAGCGTATACGAATATCTCTCTGAGAACAGAGATGATGATAAATATTCATTCTGCATGGCAGGCTATCAGCTGAAGAATACCGTTACAGAAAACGGACACGTTTCCCGGGGTGTCTGTGAGACAGACGATAAGGGATTTCTCAGGAAGGTTACCGAGAGAACTAAAATCATGAAAGACTCCGGCACAATAGCGTATACTGAAGATGACGGCAGAACATGGGTACCTCTTGATCCTGACACAGTAGTATCCATGAATTTCTGGGGATTTTCGGCGGCAATGATGGAGGAAATGCAGCAGGAATTCCCCCAGGCACTTGAGAAAATCCTGGAAACAAATCCTCTTAAGGGAGAATACTATCTGCCATTTGCTGCAGACAGACTTGTACAGGAAGGTAAAGCCCGGGTCAAGGTAATAACATCGCCGGACAAATGGTATGGAGTTACATACAAAGAGGACAAGGAAGATGTGCAGAATGCGCTTCAGGCTATGAAGGACAAGGGCATGTACCCGGAAAAGCTCTGGAAATAAGGTGAAATCCCAGGTAGAATCATAATATCAATTTGTTCAAAAACACATAGAATATGAATAATTTTTGTGGTATAGTATTTTATGAGTAAGTATAAATCAGATGACCGCATTAACAAATTCAGATACAAAATAGAAAGGTAGACGATATAACAATGGAAAAGAAGATCATGCTGGGCAATGAAGCCTTCGCCAGAGGCGCTTATGAAGCGGGCGTGAAGGTGGTATCTTCGTATCCCGGCACACCAAGTACCGAAGTTACAGAAAACGCTGCTAAGTACGACGAGATCCATGTGGAATGGGCACCGAACGAGAAGGTCGGAGTAGAAGTGGCTATAGGCGCATCAGTAGGAGGAGTACGTTCCCTTTCATGCATGAAGCATGTAGGACTGAACGTGGCGGCAGATCCGTTTTTTACAGCTGCATACACCGGCGTTACAGGAGGCGCAGTTATTCTGGTGGCAGATGATAACGGATGTCATTCAAGTCAGAACGAGCAGGATTCCAGATATTACGGCAAAAGTGCGGGTGTTCCTGTGCTGGAACCGTCAAATTCCCAGGAATGCAAGGATTACATCAAGCTGGCATATGAAATCAGCGAGAAATATGATACGATAGTTCTTCTCAGATCCAACACCAGAATATCACACTCCAGAGGTATCGTTGAGATAGGAGAAAGAGTAGAAAAGGAACGTATCCCGTACGTCAAGAATATACAGAAATATGTTGCAATGCCTGCAATGGCAAGAAAGCTGCATGTTGCACAGGAGAAGCGCATGGCACAGATCCAGCAGGACAGCAGCGATATGGCAATCAACAGAATTGAGATGGGAGACACATCCATCGGAATTATCACAAGCGGTATCTGCTATCAGTATGTCAAGGAAGCTTTGCCTGACGTCAGCATTCTCAAGATGGGTATGATAAATCCGATGCCGAAGGCAATGATAGAAGAATTCGCATCAAAGGTCGATAAGCTTTATATCATTGAAGAAGGTGACCCGTTCTTTGAAGAACAGATCAGAGCTATGGGAATTCAGCCGGCAGGCGGCAAGGATATGTTTACAATACAGGGAGAATACAATGCCAACATGATAAGAAAGGCATTCGGCAGACCTGTACCGCAGATTGAAGAAATCGAGGACGCACCGGGCAGACCTCCGCTTCTGTGTGCAGGATGCCCTCACAGAGGACTTTTCCACGTGCTCAGCAAGCTTAAGAAAACAGTTATCGGAGATATCGGATGCTATACACTGGCATCTCTTCCGCCGACATCGGCAATGGATTCATGTCTGTGCATGGGAGCATCCATCACAATGGCACATGGCTTTGAGAAAGCTGTCGGCAGCAGCAAGGACGTGGTTGCTGTGCTGGGAGATTCGACTTTCTTCCATTCAGGAATTACAGGTCTTGTAAACATGAATTACAACGCTGCCAAGGGAACAGTTATAATTCTGGACAACAGAATCACCGGAATGACAGGACATCAGGACAATCCTTCAACAGGAAGAAACGCCAAAGGTCAGGAAGCTCCTGCTATAGATATTGCGGAGCTGTGCAGAGCCATCGGTGTTAAGAACATAGTGGAGATAGATCCGTTCAAGGTAAAAGAGCTTGAAGAAATAATAAAGACAGAAACAGCCAGAGAAGAGCTTTCGGTTATCATCACCAAGAGACCTTGCGCACTGATCGTTAAACAGCCGGATATTCCATATCAGGTTACGGACAAGTGCAGGAACTGCGGAATGTGCATGAAGATAGGCTGTCCTGCCATCGAACAGAGGGACGGCAGACCGTATGTTGTACCTGAAAGCTGCGTAGGATGCGGACTTTGCGCAGAAGTCTGTCCATTTGATGCATTTGAGATAACAGAAGCCGGAAAGGGGGCAAAATAAATGAACAAGTCAAATATCCTGATCGTAGGAGTAGGCGGACAGGGAACTCTCCTTGCCAGCGTACTTCTGGGAAATCTTGCCCTTTCCAAAGATTACGATGTCAAGCTTTCTGAAGTGCACGGCATGGCACAGAGAGGCGGGAGTGTTGTGACACATGTCAAGATCAGCGAAGAAGGTGTCAGCTCGCCGCTTATCGAAGAGGGAGATGCTGATGTTATTATCGCCTTTGAAGAGCTGGAAGCATACAGATGGCTGCCTTATCTGAAGGAAGGCGGAACTATCTATGTCAATACACAGCAGATACTGCCGATGCCGGTAATTCTGGGCCAGGCTGAATACCCTGAAAATATCATGCCGGTTCTTGAGGCGAAAGCAGGAACGGTTAAAGCTTTTGATGCTCTGAAAATTGCAGCTGAATGCGGCAGCGTCAAGGCTGTCAACGTAGTGCTTCTGGGAGCGGCATCAAATGATCTGCCGTTTGACAGGGACACATGGATCAAGGTGATCGAAGAGAATGTCAAGCCTAAATTCGTGGAGCTGAACAAAAAAGCATTTGAGATGGGAAGAAACGCATAAAGGGATTATCAGTGTTAGACAGGGGAGGATGCCGCAGCGGTAAAATCCGGATAAAACAGAGACCTGAGAAATCGATCCCTGTATTTAAGATAATGAACATGAAAGGAACACCACAAATGATTTGGAACAAAGAAATGGAATGTGCAGACCGCGAGACCATGCGTGCTCTGCAGCTGGAGAAGTTACAGAAAACAGTGAAGAACGCATATGACAACGTTGCTCACTATAAGAATGCGATGGATAAAGCAGGTATCAGACCTGAAGATATCAGAACTCTCGATGACATCACTAAAATTCCTTTTATAACAAAAGAAGATCTGGCAGCAAACTACCCGACCGGACTT
>JBJESR010000262.1:0-7474 GCA_051882895.1 Lentihominibacter sp. | reverse complement strand
ATCCAGAATATCCTGAATACACGTCACCGGTACAGCTCCCTCTTTAATAAGCTTATTATTTCCCAGGTTATATCTGCTGTCGATATTTCCCGGCACAGCAAACACATCTCTTCCCTGTTCTGCAGCCAGCTCAGCTGTAATCAGCGCACCGCTGCTGCCGCCCGCCTGCACAACAACAGTCAGCTCAGACAGCCCGCTTATTATTCTGTTACGCTGAGGGAAATAGTATTTTTCAGGCTTTCTCCCGGGAGGATATTCTGACAATATCAGACCATTGCGCTCAATTTCCTCTTTCAGCTGCCGGTTTTCCTCCGGATAACATACATCCACACCATTTCCCAGAACGGCTATAGTCCCTCCTGAGACATCAAGGGCTCCTCTGTGCGCGCATGCATCTATGCCTTTTGCCATTCCGCTGACTACCACAATATTCCTCTCTGCCAGAGCTCCGGAAATATTTTTTGATATAGTCCTGCCGTACTGGGTAGTTTTTCTCGAACCGACAACTGCTGCACATCTTCTATTGATCAGATCTATATTCCCTCTGTAAAAAAGCTCTCTGGGGTATCCTCTGATCTCTTTGAGAATCGCCGGGTATTCCGGCATCCCTGACGTTATCCTTCCTGTTTCACCTTTCATATCAGCACCTCATTTCCTGCAATCCCGCTCTGAAACCCTGTACGACAGAGCTTCAGCCACATGTGCCCCTGTTATGTTTTCACTGTTTTCCATATCTGCGATAGTTCTGGCTGTTTTAAGCACCTTGGTATATGCCCTCATAGACAATGCGAATTTATCATATGCCGCCGCCATAATACGTCTGCACTCATCATCCAGCCTGCAGAAAAGCTTTACACCTGCCGAATCCAGACTTCCATTGTTCCTGTATACGGTGCCGGCATATCTGCGCTTCTGGATTTCTCTGGCCGCCTCCACTTTTTCTCTCATCTCAGCAGAGCACATTCCTTCTGATGATGCCCCTGCACTGCTGATCAGCTCATGGGGTACCGGCGACATTCTTATATGCATATCTATCCTGTCCGAAAAAGGACCTGTCAGCTTCCTCTGATAACTGTCGATCTCCCTGCTGCTGCATCTGCATATTTTCTTCTCATCCCATAAATATCCGCACTTGCATGGGTTGGCTGCCGCTGCCAGCATCACCTCTGACGGAAACAGTATTTCCTCAAAGTTTCTGTTTATCTTCACATACCCATCCTCCACCGGCTGTCTCATCGCATCTATAGTGCGGGATTCATACTCTCCCAGTTCATCAAGAAAGAGAACACCTCTATGAGCCAGAGATATCTCTCCCGGTCTTGGACGGCTGCCTCCCCCGATAAGCCCTGACATCGATATAGTATGATGAGGGCTCCTGAAAGGTCTCCTGGTTATTATCTGTTCTTTTTCGTTCAGCATTCCTGCCACACTGTAAACAGCCGTAATCTCAAGCATCTCCTCGTAGGACAGCTCCGGCAGTATTGTCGGGATACGTTTTGCTATCATTGTTTTACCACACCCGGGACCACCCAGCAGCAGAATGCCATGATTCCCTGCCGCCCCGGTCATCACCGCACGTTTTGCCGTTTCCTGCCCTGCAACCTGTGAGAAATCCACATCCCATCCGCCGCAGCTGTAAATTTTCTTTACATTATATATATGTATTCTGTTTTTCCCTTCTGCATGATCGACAACCTGTCTGAGGTTCTCCGCAGGGAAAATGCACATATCCCCCAGTACCGATACCTCTTCCGCATTACCGGATGGAAGTACGATTTTTCTCACACCGGCATTTCTCATACACATCGCCAGCGGCAGAGCCCCTTTGATCCTGTTCAGGCTCCCATCCAGTGATAATTCTCCCATAAATGCAGTGCTCTCCAGACATTCCCGGTCAGCTCCGTCTATCACCAGACCCAGAGCCATGGGAAGATCAAAATGGCTTCCTTCTTTGTGCCTGCCTGCAGGAGCCAGGTTTACAGTTATTTTCTCATTCGGGTAAGTATACCCGGAATTCACTATTGCAGGTCTTACTCTGCCGCAGGCTTCCTTTATTGTCGTTCCTGCCAGTCCCACGATGGTAAATTGCGGCATTCCCCTGTGTATATCAACTTCTACGGTTACAGGATATCCCTGCACACCATTAAGTGAAGCTGTCATTATTCTCGTAAGCATCATCTTCCCCCTTCAGAACGCGCACTCAGTATGCTGTATTACAATTTCTATAACATCGAATTTCACATGCCCCGGTATATACCCCATCTCTTCAAGCCTTTTGAGATAATACTCCGCACACATTCTGATATGTCTGCGTTTTTCTGCTGTAACAGACTCGCAGGGTCTGCCGTATGACAGATTCCTCCTTGTCTTTACTTCGATGAAGCTGAGCTCATGATTTTTTGAGGCAATGATATCTATTTCTCCGGCCTTGCACCTGAAATTCCGGGCCCATATCCTGAAACCCTGATCCTCCAGATATCTTACCGCCATACTCTCCCCCAGCTCTCCCAGAGCTCTGTTCGACAAACCCGCATTCTCATTTTTCATCCTTAAAACTCCGTTTCCCTCAGATTTAATCTTTTCCAGTATTTTACATCACAATAATAATATACCATTTATTGCCTGTCAAGGATGTTTTTTACATTTACGCAAAAAAAAGAACGCTTACGACACATCCTGCCGTAAGCACTCTTCTGCATTTTTCTGTATTTTATTCACTTATATCCAGAACGAATTTTTCCACCGCATCTGCCACACCATCTTCATCATTAGACGGTGCGATATATTTTGCTATCGCCTTCACTTCGTCTTCTGCATTCCCGACAGCGATAGGCATGCCTGAGGCCAGCAGCATCGCAATATCGTTAGGACTGTCTCCTATGGCCATCATCTCGCTCTGCTTAACGCCCAGCAGCTTACCCATCTGGCTCAGCGCTTCCGCCTTGCTTGTCGTTGCCCCTCCGATTTCAAGATTGTGATTGAAGGAACTTGTTATGGTGGTTTCCGGAAGCGTCAGGAGTTTCTCACGCATAGCAGGTTTCTCAGATATATCATCAAAATTCACATTGATATTCTCTATTTCATTTTTGTGATCCAGCATGAATCTGTAGATATCATCTACAGGATTTCTTGTTTTCAATATGTATTCAATATTCCTGAAGCTGCGTCCTGTCCTTCTGACTTCTTCAAAATAAGGACCATCTATGTATGCTATGCCCTTTACGAAACATTCCACCACATAATCATGCTTTCTCAGCATCTCTACAGATTTTTCAACTGCCAGCGGCGACAGGCAGTTTTCATAAAACGTTCTGTCTTCTTTAAGGTCTGTGATCGATGCACCGTTGGAGGTCAGCACATACCTTATCGCCGGAATCTCAAACACATCCTCCGGCAATGCCGAAAACGGTCTGCCTGTTGCTATCACTATGTTCACGCCTTTTGCCGCAGCCTGCTGCAATGCATTTCTGTTTCTCTCACTTATCACTCTGCTGTCATTCAGCGTTGTACCGTCAAGATCCAGCGCTATCAGTTTTATCGTCATTTTTTTACCTCTTCCTGTATGATATCGTTAAATTCTCTGTTGATTTTTCTTACCTTCTTCATCGTGCACCCATCTCCGTGACCCGGATAAATCATAATATCATTATCCCATTTATCGATCACATCTTTAATGCTGTGCCTCATTTCCTGCTCCGAACCATCCTCCAGATCTGTTCTGCCAAGATCTACATTGAATATCGTATCACCGGTGAACGCAAGTCTGCTTTTTGATGAAAAAAAGCACACGCTGCCTCCGGTATGACCGGGGGTATGAATCACCACCAGCTTCTCTCCGTCAAGCTCCAGCACATCGCCATCCTCCATATATACATCCACTGGTTTCCTGTACATGTCACAATCTCTTCTGTGCATATAAACCGGGCAGCCGTACTCTTTCTGTATTCTTTCCACTGCACCCGTATGATCGTAATGATGGTGTGTAAGCAGAATTCCCGAAAGCTTCAGATCATGCTTTTTAATATAATCCATAAACACCTTAGGATTATATCCCGGGTCAATAATATAACTAGTTTGTCCTTCATTCTGGTAAATCACATAACCGTTGCTCTCCAGAATTCCTCCTGTAAATCTCTGAATTTTCATTTTCTCGTTCCTCTGCTTTTTTTCTTTTCATAATTATTTTAATCTATTTGCGGTCTTCTTGCAATTAGATGTTGAATTCCTTTGAATAAGTGGTAAAATTATTGTGTTTGGACATTAATACGAAATAAAGGAACCTTAATATGAAAATACTTATAGTAGGCGCAGGCAAACTGGGAATGAAAGTTGCCAATGCCCTTCTTGGCGGTGAACACGCTGTGACCATCATGGATACCGATGAGAGCATACTTCAGAAGATCAGCTCTCACATTGATGTCATGACTGTCAATGCCAATGCCAAAGAAGTTAAAAGCCTTAAAAAGTTAAACATTTCATCATATGATTATCTCATCGCTGTAACAGGTAACGACGAGGCCAATATAGTCATTTCATCTTTTGCCAAAAGACTGGGATGCAGCAAGGTTATCGCCAGAATCAGAGACCCTGAGCATATGCAGCAGATCAACTTTATCAAGGACGCAATGGGGATAGACCATATCGTAAATCCCGATCTTGGTATTACGGTTGAAATCTACAAATATCTTGCCGAAAAATACACATTGAGCAATGGAATTTTCTCCACCGGCAAAACATCACTGATAGAATTCAATGTTGAAAAATACAGGCAGCTTATAGGACTGTCAATGTCAGATATTCCTAAAGTTCTTCCAAATATGCTGGTCGTTGCCATCTCACGAAATGGTAAAGTCATAATTCCTCATGGATGCACAACTATAGAAGACGATGACTTCCTGTATGTTATCGGAGAAAAAGCACCTATTCTCGAGCTGAACTCAAAGGTTCATGAAAAGGGAAAATATACCGACCTTCAGAAGGTAATGATTATCGGCGGCGGCAAAACAGGTTTCTATCTGGCTGATATGCTGTCTGAATTCGGTGCCGCAGTCAAAATTATTGAAAAGAGCAAGGAAAGATGCCACTATCTTTCCACTCATCTTGAGGATGTTATGATACTGCACGGTGACGCAACCGATCTTTCTCTTCTGGAAGAGGAAAATCTCGACCTGATGGATGCAGTCGTAACTGCAACCGGATACGACGAAGATAACCTGCTGCTGGCTTTAACGGCAAAACAGCACGGTATTGAAGATGTAATCGCCAAGGTAAGCAGAACAAGCTATGCTGAAATAATTTCAAGTATGGGTATCGATGTGGCACTGAACCCTCTGGATATCACAACCAGCAATATTCTGAGATTCGTTCAGGGATCCAAGAAAATCCTTTCTTCCCAGCTGATACAGGGGCAGGCGGAAATCATGGAAATAATTGCGACACCTCATATGAAAATACTCGATACTCCGTTAAGGGAGCTGGATCTCCCTAAGGGAATTATTTTTGCTGCAATACACAGAGGAACTGATGTTATAATCCCGAATGGAGATACAGTGATACTCGAAGATGACAAGGTCATTCTGCTGAGTCTGCTCAGCGATATATCGACAACAGAAAAACTTCTGACCGACAAAGGTAAATTCTCGTTTTTCAGGAGATAAGAAATATGGTCAGATCACATAAACAGGTGAACAAATGAACTTAAATCTCAGCTCGATATTAAGAATAATCGGATTGGTAATGATGGTAATAAGCATAGCTATGTTACCATCCTTTTTCGTGTCGCTGATATATCATGAAGCTTCTGTGGCAAAAGCATTTATCGGTATCATACTGCTTTCATGTTTCATCGGATATCTGCTGTACAAAATCTGTCAGTACAATGCCAAACAGCTCAGAGTCCGCGACGGTTTCCTGATAGTAACGCTGTGCTGGCTGATATCGACTATCATGGGGGCAGTTCCATTCGTTGTCACAGGCAGCATCCCAAGCTTTACCGATGCGTTTTTTGAATCTGCATCCGGATTCTCAACCACCGGAGGCTCTATTCTTACAGATATCGAAGCTCTCCCGAGGGGCATACTGTTCTGGCGTTCTTTCACACACTGGATCGGAGGTATGGGAATTCTGATCTTTGCCATCGCCCTCATGCCATCACTGGGGATAAGCGGCCAGAACCTTGCCGTATCAGAAGCTCCCGGACCTTCTCTTGATAAAATCACCCCTAAAATAACCGATACCGCCAGGATCCTTTATATCACATATTTTCTCTTCACGATTATGGAAACCCTGCTGCTGATGCTGGGAGGCATGAACCTCTATGATGCGCTCATTCACACCTTCGGAACAGTAGGCACCGGCGGATTTTCCAGCTATAACGACAGCATTGCTCATTTCAACAGTGCTTACATCAGCATAGTGATCACTGCATTTATGATTCTGTGCGGCACAAACTTCAATCTGTACTTTTTCTCACTTAAACATTCAATCAGAACATTTATTGAAGATACCGAGTTCAAATTTTATATTTTCACAATTATAGCAGGTGCTTTCTTCATTTTTATCACACTGATGCTCAGCGGTCAGTATTCATCTGCAGGAGATGCCACTATCGATTCTTCATTTCAGGTTGCTTCCATACTGACAACAACAGGTTATGCAACCGCCGATTACGAGCAGTGGCCTGCCGTCGCCCAGATGATCATTCTGCTCCTGATGTTCATGGGCGGATCATCATCTTCCACAGCAGGCGGAATCAAAATTGTGAGAATCGTGATACTGCTCAAGCTTATACGGCGAGGAATCTCAACGAGACTGCATCCTAATGTTATAGAAACCATCAAACTGAACGGCAAGCAGATGCCTGTTGATACAGTTTCTGCCATCGCCAACCATCTTTTCCTTTACATTGCAATGATTTTTTTCGGAGCATTTATAATTTCATTTGAAAATACAGACCTGATGACCTGTTTCACTTCAGTCATCACTTGTCTTGGCAATATAGGCCCGGGATTCGGAGCTGTTGGACCTTCAGAAAACTTCAGCGGACTTTCTGACCTTTCCAAATGGCTTCTTTCCATATACATGATTGCAGGCAGACTTGAATTCTATACTATGTTTGTTCTGCTTATGCCGAAATTCTGGAGCTCAAACCGATAATCAGGAGCAGAGAAAATGTCAAATCTGAATCTTAACTACAAAGCTATATTACGCATACTTGGTGTTATCATGCTGGTCGAGGGAATTGCTATGATCATACCCTGGATCTACGCAGCAGCCACAGGCGACCACGACTCGTCCCGAGCCTTCGGCAAGTGCGTCCCTGCACTCATTCTCCTGGGTGGAGTGTGTACAATTGTAATAAAACAGCGCAAGGTTCACCTTCGTACCAGAGAAGGCTATATTGTGGTGGCCGGATGCTGGATGACGGCATCTTTTCTGGGTGCTTTCCCGTATTATTTTACCGACTTTGCAGATT
>JBJESR010000261.1:0-7482 GCA_051882895.1 Lentihominibacter sp. | reverse complement strand
AAACAGGAAAAGGCTCAGCAGTATATCAGCTTCTTTGACGATACCATTTCGATGGTGGACGAAAGGCTGGAAGATGTGGATATTGAGGATGCTCCTGAAGTGTATCATTCTGTAAACGAAGCGACACGCACAGACCCCGAGGGAACCATATGCAGTGAAATAATGGAAAGAGCCAAGGTCAGGGACATATCTGTAGACAAGGGGACCCTTTCCACGGGAAAGAATGCATACATAACTCTGGAGGAGATATATAACTGGGATCCCGATGCAATCATTGCAAATGAGTATTCCGTGACGGATTATGTACTGTCGGATTCAAAATGGGAAGGACTTACAGCAGTTAAAGAGAAGAAAGTTTACACGCTTCCTGTAGGTGCCACCAGGTGGTGCCATTCCGGCTCCATGGAGGCCCATATGGGAGTGCTGGCAGTTGCAGTGCAGTTCTATCCTGACAGATTCAAAGACCTGGATATGAAAGAATATACCAGAGATTACTATAAGACATATTTTGATCTTGATCTTGATGATCAGACATTAGATAAGATACTGGCAGGAGAAGGCATGCGTGTATCTAATTCACCTGAATAACAAGGAGGAAGCTATGGAACAGCAGAAACAGGAAGCTGCAAAACCATCGGTAGCGGCTGAAATGCAGAAAGCCATACAGGCAGTTGTCAATGAACTTAAGAAAGTGATCGTAGGCAAGGACGAAGTCATCAGGAAAGTGCTGATGGTAGTGCTGGCAGGCGGACATATACTCCTGGAGGATGTACCTGGAGTAGGTAAGACCACTATGGCTCTCGGGCTTTCCAAGGTTATGAACCTGGAGTACAAAAGAATGCAGTTTACGCCGGATACAATGGCAAGTGATATTACAGGCTTTTCTGTATATAACAAGGAAACCGGAGGTCTGGAGTACAAGCCGGGTGCAGCTCTCTGCAATCTTTTCCTGGCTGATGAAATCAACAGAACTTCAGCCAAGACACAGGCTGCTCTGCTGGAGGTAATGGAGGAAGGCGGAATGACTGTTGACGGAGTCACTCACAAGACGCCTGACCCTTTTGTATGCATAGCAACCCAGAATCCGCTGGGAAGTGCAGGAACACAGAAACTGCCGGATTCGCAGCTGGACAGATTCATGGCGCGCCTTTCCATGGGATATCCTGACCTTGCCAGTCAGGTGGACATTATTAAACAGAGACAGACATCGAATCCAATGGATACTGTAAGACCTCTGATTTCCGCTGCCCACATCAAAGCCATGAAAAAGGCTGTGCAACTGGTTCGCATGAACGATGAAATAATTGAGTATGCAGCTACATTGTGTGAAAAGACCAGAAGCATGGAGGCTGTTGAACAGGGTGTGAGTCCCCGTGCAGTGCTGGCACTGGTGCAGATGGCCAAGGCTTCAGCTCTGATGGATGGCAGAGACTATGTTATCCCTCAGGACGTCAAAGGAGTATTCATAGATGTCTGTGCTCACAGACTGATACTGACAGCCAGAGCAAAAATACGAAAAGAAACAGAGGAAAAGGTTCTTCAGGACATACTGAAGGAAGTGAAACCACCGGCTGTCCTTGAAAAGAAGGCTAAATAGAGAAAGGCTTCAGAATGCTTAAAAACAGAGCGTTTTATGTGCTGCTGCTTGCTGCGGCGGTGCTGATATACATTTTTACAAATACATATTACACGCTGACCCTTCTTGGTCTGTGCATACTGCTGCCGGTAATTTCTCTTGTGCTGATGATGTTTTCACGTCATGGCCTCAGCATCAGGCTGGAGGTTCCGGCGGTGGCGGAAAAGAAGAATGCGGTGATATCCTATGTGATCGAAAATTCCAGCAGATTTCCTGCTGCCAAGGTTGCATTCAGGATACGGCTTGAGAACCAGCTTACGGGAGCTTTCAGAGAGCGCAGTGTCAATGCGACTGCCGGAGGCAGAGATACCGTCAGAGCGGAACTCTCTCTGGAAAAAAGCAAGGTCGGCACAGTGCTGATTTCCACGAAAAAGATCAGGGTTTATGATGCTTTCGGGCTGTTCGCATTTAAGAAGGCGGACCTGCCTGATGAGGCAGTGGTCGTATACCCCGACATGCGGGATGTTGCGGTGTATATGGAACGTCCCATTGAAACAAGTGGTGACGGCAGCCGTTATTCTGCCGACAGGCCGGGTCAGGATGTCAGTGAGATATTTGCTCTCAGAGAGTACAGTGCCGGCGATGAAATAAGAAAGATACACTGGAAGCTGTCCACGAAGATAGACAGGACGATGGTAAGGGATTTCAGCCTGCCTCTGAACTATTCGGTTTTCCTGCTGCTGGAGCTTACCCGCGGCAGTGAGGATATGGTGGATGCGCAGGTGGAGACTTTTCTGGCATTGTCAAGAGCCCTGCTTGAAAACGGTATAAACCACAATATGGGGTGGTATGATGCGGCTGCGGGAGCTTTTAATGTCGAGGAGCTTGATGATTTCGAGAATCTTGAGACAGCATCTGCCAAGCTGCTCTCATCATATGCGTCGCCGTCTTCGGGGGATGCTCTGGAGTACTATGCGGCAAGCGGCTACAGAAGTCAGCGCAATATACTTATTTATGTAGTTACAGATCCGCAGATAGAGAAAATCGCTGAGCTGGAGGTATCCCAGAGGATGCAGACCATAATGATCTATGAAGCTGAGGCCGCAGCTGAAGCGGCAAAGCAGGCTATTGAAGTTATGACCGTATCCGTTAAGGAAGCGGCGGAAGGATTGCCTGAAATTATTGTATAGTCGAGGAGTCCGATATGGAGCTTTTTAGAAAGAAACAGCCGGGATCTGCGATGGATCTGGTTCAGATAACAGGAGAAGGCAGCGGCCGTCCGGGCAGGAGGGTCGTATTTGAGGTGCTTCTTACTGTGGCAATGTCTGCAGGCTGCTGGTTTACATACTTTTCGATGTTCCCGAATCCGGTCAATGATATAGCCAGTATTGCCATGATCGCTGTGTTGCCTCCGCTGCTGTATTTTGTCTGCAGGAGTCCGCTGCTGGGCAGATTTCTGATTTTCTACGTGTTTATAATAACTGCAGTGTATTTCGTGCTGTTTTATGAATCCGTATGGAATGGATTCCTGGTAATGGCAAATATAGTTGTGGAAGTCCTGAACAATGAATTTGATGCAGGGCTGATTCCCTTCGAGATAACAGGAGCTGTGGCAGACTGGAGCAGGGATACTCTCATGGCGATGATACCTGTGATGCTGCTGGAATCATCGGCGATAGCCTACAGCGTGTTTTACAAGGAACCGCTGGCAGGATTCATCATGACTGCGATTCCCGTGCTGACGGGTCTGTGCTTTGAAGCAGAGCCGTCAATATGGCTGCTTCTGCTGATGCTGCTGTGCTGGACAGGGCTGCTGGTGCTGTCGGCAGTGGCAAGACCTGTGAGCCGTAAGAAACGCAGGCCTATTTACATACAGAACGATAAGAATTCATCCCTGCCGTACATATTTCTCAGCATCTGCCTGGTGCTGCTGACGGGGTATGTGCTGATATTTTCAGGTGATGACTACAGACCTCCGGACAGTGTGGACGAAGCTAAAACAGCTGTGATAGCTGCCGAGGAGCACATCAGGTACGATAAGCTGAACGGAGATGATATAGATACGCTGAGCCGCGGAGATCTGACTCAGACCCATCCGCTGGAGTATACAGAGAATACGGTACTCAAGCTCAGAATGCAGATGATGCAGTCCATATATCTGCGAGGCTTCGCGGGTGGAGATTATGAGAATGGAAAATGGACGGAGGCGGCGGAAGGTGCTTATTCCGGTGAATATACAGGAGTTATGGAATGGCTTTCACAGCAGAATTTCTATCCGTGGATGCAGCAGGACAGACTCTACAGAATGTCAGAGAACTATGACTTCATGTCCGTGGATGTTACCAATGTCAACGGCAGCAGCAAGTATATATACCTGCCTTATGAGGCTGCTCTTTCGGGCGACACCATGCCGGACGAGGTGAACTATGTGAAGGATAACGGGGCTTATGCCAGAGGGCTGACAGGTCAGAGAGAGTATACCTTCAAGGTGTTCAGCAGCAGGCTTGAGGATTACAGTGAAAGCGGCATAGCAGAGTGGCTGGCGGAGGTGAAGCAGAGTCCTGAATGGGAGGAATATGCGGAACCGGAGGCAGTGTACCGAAGATATGTATATGATACTTATCTTTATGTTCCGGAAAAGGAATACGAAATGCTCAAAGCTGTTGATGCAGACAAGTGTCTGGGCAAGACCATAGAGTACACTTTGCATTATATAAGAAAGACCTTTGACGATAATTATGAATACAATATAGAGCAGAGCGCAGCTCCTGACGGAGCAGATGAGCTCGAATACTTCCTCAGTGACAGCCATAAGGGAAACGACATGCATTTTGCGACTGCGGCGGCGCTCATGTTCAGGAGTGCCGGGATTCCTGCGCGGTATGCAGAAGGCTATTATCTGTCACCGGACGAGGTGAAGCTTTATACCGATATGAGCGATATCAGCTATGATGTTCTCGATTCCAATGCTCACTGCTGGGTAGAGATATATATAGATGAAATCGGCTGGTTCCCTGTCGAGGTGATTCCGGGCTATTATGATATGGAAAAACAGCAGACTCAGGAGGTCGAAGAGGACGAGAAGTTAGAGCAGGAGACTAAGAAAATGTACGAAGATGAGGCCCCTGAGGATTCAGAGCCGCAGCAGAGCAGCGAGAAAGATAAAAAAGAAATCAGTCCTCTATGGCTGATCCTTCTGATTATTATTGCTGCGGTGATATTGTATGAGGTGACAGGCAGGATCCGGATAAGGAAAATGCTGAGCTTATTCGGCACAGAGTTTACCGATGTCCAGGTATATGCAATGTATAAATATGTCGGCAGGATAATGTCATTTGACGGACATCCGATACCTGCAGACCCTTATGACGGTCTTGACGAGATATCAGAACGCTATGATGACGGGTCTGAAATGAGCTTTGCCGTATTCCTGAGACTGGTGAACCAGGTCCGTTTCGGAGGAATCAGCCTTAATGAAGAAGAACACAAAAAAATGGCAGACTATGCTGTATGCACAGGCCGCCATGTGTATTCGAAACAGAGCCGTTTCAGGAAATTCCTGATGAAGTTCATTATTTTCTGCGTCTGATGATAATTAACACTGCTGTGAACACAATGATAACTGCGATAATGGCTGCGGCAGCGATTCTGGCAATTGTAACTGTATTTATGCCGCGGTCTTCGGATATATCGTCCAGATCTTCCTTGTTTACAGGAACAGAGTCTTCAGTTTCATTGTAGGCAGTTTCATAGGTTACTGTGTAGTCATCAAGTTTTTTCAGAACTTTGTTCTCTGAATCAGTGCGATGAGTACCGGTTGTAAATGTGATTGTATGAGCATTGTCGATCATGGTTCCGTTTTTGGCAAGCAGTGTACTGTCTACAGAAATGCGGTATTCACTATTGGCATCAAGATCTGTCTGCGGTATGATGAAGACCTGTTTTTTATAATCATGCTGAACCTGATCGTCGGGAAAAATCAGTCTGATGGGAACTGCTTCTCCATCCTGACCGGTCAGGTGGAAACACATTTTGTTGTTTGCGAGAACTGTGATATTACAGATGTTTTTATTGAAATCAAGCTGGACTGTTTCATTCAGAGCAACATCTGACGCACCATCGGCTACGGATGATTTTACGAGAGTCAGCGGAATGCTTTTGTTCTCACCAAGTCCCTGACCATCACCGTCACCGGTACCGTCACCGTTGTCAGCGAAAACGGATCCGGCTGTCAATGCCATGATAATACAGATCAGAACTGCAGTAATATAAGGTTTTTTATGAGTAAACATAGTATAACTCCTTTTAATAATTTTAATACTATCATAACATATGTGGAGGGAAAAATGCGAAAGCTTTCCAGAATAACGGGAATAATTCTTATATTAATGATGATGTGGAGCTTTGCCGCAGGCTCAGTCAGTGCGGTTGTATGGGAATTCGGTACTGAAGGGCAGGGCAGGAACCCTTTTACCCCGAGAGGTTATCTGGTAGACACCGAGAAAGGTCAGCACTGGCTCAGCAGCACATTTGACAACAGCGGTTTTAATGTGCGTTATAGCGGAGTGCGTAACGGGGTTGATTATCTGGAAGCTAAAAAAAGCGATGGTAGCAATTATACTTTTTATGCGATGACCGACAGAAACCCATGGCCGAAAGATTCGAGCCGTGTCGGATATGGCCAGAAGTTCCTCTTTGCTTATAAAAACGGCAGGAGGATATCTGATTTCAATGATTATGTTCAGACTCCCGCTACGCGTGGTGATAAAGTTGATCCTTCCGGGCAGGGGACATGCTACGTTTTTAAAATAGAAGGATTCGAGCTGGAGCCTGGGTGTCTTTATGAATTCGGGTTTCTCAGAGGAATGCAGGCAAACAACGGGATCACGCTGGTTCTTGCTGAAGATAAAAACGGCAATCCGATCGGATATATACAGGAAACTGACGAAGGACTTACCTCTGAGGAAAGATCAAAGTATATGGATGAGAGATATGATGAATATGAATTCATATCCAGCTGGTACAAAAATGAAAACGGCAGTGGCTATACTGTAAATACTGTGCCTATGCGTTTTACATTGCAGACATATGCAGATATGACTCAATGGGAGGAATCTGCTGATAAAGCTCAGGCATGGCTGGATACTGTGACAGAAAAGGATTTTACCTCGGGAAAATACAAGAGATCAAATGTGAAGCAGCTGGAGCTGCTGCTGAAAAGTCTGAATGAAAAAGCCGAAAATGATGTCCGATTTGAGCTACAGAGCACGGCGGACAAAAAGATAAAATCCATGAAAAATGAACTTGAAGCAATGCTGAAGAAAGCGCAGAGTGACAAACCTGAGCCTGCGGATATATCTGCTCTGGAAGCCAAAATAAAAGAGGCAAAGAAACTGTATGAAAAAGCAAGTATTAACGTGGGAATAGATGTGGGACAGTATGGACAGATAGAGGTGGAGGAACTCAGAGAAGAGATTGACAAGGCTTCTGAGATGGACAAGTATTATCCGCAGAATGAAATAAATGATGAAATCGAGGCACTGGAAAATGCTATAATAAATGTCCTGGATTCAAAAGTGCTTGAGGAGATGCTGAGGTTTTATGATAAAGTCACAGGGATTTATGTGACTGCACCGGTAAGTTCTCTGCCGGAGAATGCCAGACTGTTTGTACGTGTAATGGGTGCAGAGACAGATGAGTACAAGTCAGTGAAGAAGAATCTGTCAGAGGAAGAGACAGAAGCTGTTTATTATAAAATACAGTTTTATAAAGGTGACAGAAAAATACAGCCCACAGAAAATGTCGAGGTTCAGATGCCGGTACCGGATATCATCAGCCAGAAAAGCAGCAATGTCTATTCCGCTGATTCCGATGGGAATCTGAATAAAATTAAAACAGTTAAAGCC
>JBJESR010000260.1:0-1696 GCA_051882895.1 Lentihominibacter sp. | reverse complement strand
TCAACAGCACCGATTTTCTTGGCTTCCTCCTCGAAAACCCTGATGAATTCCTCGCCGATAATCTTACGCTTAGTCTCAGGTTCCTCAACGCCCGCCAGCTTATCATAAAAACGCTGCTGAGCATTTACACGAATGAAATTCAGATCATAAGGGCCTGAAGGACCGAATACAGCTTCCACCTCATCGCCCTCATTTTTACGAAGAAGACCATGATCAACAAAAACGCACGTAAGCTGTTTGCCTACAGCCTTTGACATCAGTACCGCAGCAACGGATGAATCGACACCGCCGGAAAGCGCACACAGCACCTTTCCATCTCCGACTTTTTCACGGACAGACTTGATAGTATCTTCAACAAAAGAACCCATCTGCCAGTCACCGCTGCATCCGCACACATCCTTGACAAATGCCTCCAGCATCTTTGTGCCTTCTACAGTATGCATAACCTCAGGATGCATCTGCAGAGCATAGAGACGCCTGTCCCTGTTTTCCATAGCTGCCACAGGACATACAGGTGTATGCGCCGTAACCTCGAAGCCCGCAGGTGCCTGACTGATATAATCAGTATGGCTCATCCAGCAGATTGTCCTGTCCTCCACATTTCTGAACAGACCCTCTTTACTGTCTATATCCACCTCAGTTCTGCCGTATTCGCTTACGGGAGCCGTCTCTACCTTTCCACCCAGCTGGTGTGCCATAAGCTGAGCTCCGTAGCAGATACCCAGAACAGGAATACCCATTTCATATATTTCCAGGGAATGCTGCGGAGAGTCTTCACCATATACGCTGTTAGGCCCACCGGTAAAAATAATTCCCTTCGGGTCGGCTTCCCTGATTTCGTCAATGCTCATAGTATAAGGGTGCACTTCGCAGTAAACGTTGCACTCTCTGACACGTCTGGCGATAAGCTGATTATACTGTCCGCCAAAATCCAGTACAATTATTTTCTCGTGTTTCATAGTCCGTACCTTTACCTGTTGTTGCTTCCTGTTGTATCTCTCAGAATAACATCGTGTGCTCCGCCTTCAACGATACTTGTAGCAGATACCACCGTAAGCTTGGCATTCTTCTGCAGATCAGGAATTGTCAGCTGACCGCAGTTGCACATAGTCGATTTAACCTTCTGGAGCGACTGTCTCACATTGTCACTGAGCGGTCCTGCATACGGTACATATGAGTCAACACCTTCCTCGAAGGAAAGCTTGCTGTCTCCGCCCATATCGTAACGCTGCCAGTTCCTTGCTCTGTTGGAGCCTTCTCCCCAGTATTCTTTAACATAAGTTCCGTTTATATTCAGCTTGGCTGTAGGTGACTCATCAAATCTTGAGAAATATCTTCCCAGCATCAGGAAGTCAGCACCCATTGCCAGCGCCAGTGTCATATGATAATCATAAACGATTCCGCCGTCTGAACAGATAGGAATGTATACGCCTGTCTTTTCGTAATACTCGTCTCTTGCCTTGGCAACCTCAATAACAGCTGAAGCCTGACCTCTGCCTATACCCTTCTGCTCTCTTGTGATACAGATTGAACCGCCGCCGATACCGATCTTGATAAAATCAGCCCCCGCATCAGCCAGATAATTGAACCCGTCTCTGTCAACAACATTTCCGGCGCCTACCTTGACAGTGTCACCGTACTTTTCTCTTATAAAGTCGAGAGTCATCTTCTGCCATTCGGAGTATCCTTCTGAAGA
>JBJESR010000259.1:0-1697 GCA_051882895.1 Lentihominibacter sp. | reverse complement strand
GCCGGGGAATGTTTTCGTACAATTCCGCAGTTCTACGATATACTCACTCATTGACTGTTCACCCTTTTCTCCGAGAGAGTTTCTCAACAGACACACAGAACATCTCTCTGATATTTCGTTCTCGGTACAAAATATGCTGCCATGTGCCTGTACAGATAAATGCCCTTATCGGTTTTTGACGCCGATAAGGGCATCATAAATCATTTTTAGATTTTGCTCTTTCGGTATTCCCTTATCTCAGATATGTATCCCGTTTCCGGTTAACATTACTCTCCGAGATACTCTTTCAGTGTAGCCAAATACTCTTCTGCGTTGTCGGATGTGATCAGGCGGCTGCCGGTATCGATATTGTCTTCGATCTGCTCGCCTACTGCTGCCTTGCAGGCTGCTACTACGCACTGATAGCCGATGTTATACGGATCCTGTGCTACAGATGCATACATGTCGCCATCGATGATGGACTGAACGCCGGAGCTGATGCCGTCATATCCACAAACCAGGATATCATCACGGCCAGCTTCCTTCAGTGCTCTGGTTGCTGCCTGTGCACAGCCGTCATTGCAAACGAATACAATATCAAGATCGCCCTTATTCGGATACAGAGTCAGAATGGAATCCATGCAGTTGCGGGCCTGGTCATCAGCTGCATTGCAGTACTGAATGTTCAGAACTTCTGCACCTGCTTCTGTTGCACCCTTTTCAAAGCCTGCGAATCTTGCAGTGTTGGTCGTATCGCCCTGTACACCTTCAA
This sequence comes from Lentihominibacter sp., assembly GCA_051882895.1. GTDB lineage: Bacteria > Bacillota > Clostridia > Peptostreptococcales > Anaerovoracaceae > Lentihominibacter. The sequence goes on along the minus strand of JBJESR010000259.1, from coordinate 946 downwards.
TGAAGGCTACCTTGGCATTCTCAATCTTCGAGCAAAGCTCATATGCGCCGTTGTAAGCAGCAGTCTCATGGTCAGTGCCGACAAACGTAAGCACATTGTCCGTTCCTTCGATGCGGGTATCCACTGCCAGTACAGGGATCGTTGCGTCCTTTACCATCGTAGCGACAAGGTCTGCCTGCAGCGGAGCAATTGCGATTGCGTCAACATCCTCACGGGCTACCGTGGTCTCGATCATATTCTGCTGTTCATCATAGCTTGTCTCAGACGGAGGGCCATTGAGAATAACCTCGCATCCCAGATCTGCTTCCGCAGCTTCAATTCCCGCTGCAACATATCCCCAGTATTCACTGGAAAGAGTCTTCAGGATGACTGCTACAGTCACATCGCTGTAGCTTCCGCCCGATGCGGAACCACTTGCGCCTGCCGCCGCGGAACCACTCGTGTTTGTGTCTGTAGAGGAACCACATGCCATCAGTGAAAGTGACATCACTGCTGCCATTACCGCTGCCAATACTTTCTTCTTCATAATAATCTCCCTTCTGCCGCCGATTGGATGGCGGCACAATTCGTGATGAAAGCTTTCCAGCCTCCGCCCGGTGATGCAACCACAACCTGCAAGACACGGGAGGAAACGATGTAAAAACTTTCTGTTGGAACTTCTGTTAACCCGCTTTTCAGGCCAGATTCTCGTATATGCGAATTATCAATCGTTCCGCAAGTGAATAGTGTCTTATGTCTTCATCATCTGACCTGTTTCCCGGCTCCCTTTTTCAATGGAACCCATGTGCCGTGGCCTTCCCGAGACGGCACAGCGTTTCAAACCGGCAGATGTTTCAGATTTGACTTGTGTTCAGAAGCAATTCTGTCCCTTAATCATACCACTTTTCGCGGTTTAACCAACTTTATTTTCCCTGAGCAGCCGAACCGTCCGGTTCAGCGCAACAAG
>JBJESR010000258.1:0-7712 GCA_051882895.1 Lentihominibacter sp. | reverse complement strand
GCTCTTTTTCCCAATATGACTGTCAGGAATAATGTCCTGTATGGTCTTAAAAGCAGACGAAATTTCAGACACAGACAGGAGTGGAAGGAAATGCTGGATTATGCCGAGAACACGATGGAGACTCTGGGGATTGCCCATCTGGCGGACAAACGTCCTACGCATATTTCAGGCGGTGAAAAACAGCGTGTTGCTCTGGCTCGCGCTATGGTCACTAAGCCTTCTCTCATGCTGCTGGATGAACCTTTCTCGGCTCTTGACGAGAACACCAAGGAAAAGATATACGACGAATTCATGTCCTTCAAGGACATGCTCCGTATACCCACAGTTCTGATAACGCACAACCACAGGGAAGCTGAGTTGTTCGCAGATAAAATAATTACACTTAAACAAGGAAGGATAATCCAAAAATGAAGCAAGTAACCGTAGAAAATGCAGTAGGAACTGTTCTGGCTCACGATCTGACCCAGATAATTCCGGGGGAATTCAAAGGTCCCAAGTTCAGGAAAGGACATGTGATCACGGCAGACGATGTGCCGCTGCTCCTTTCCATGGGCAAAAAGCACCTTTTCGTGCTTGAAAAGGACGATACTGATGTTCACGAGGATGAGGCGGCATTCAGGATCGCTTCAAAGGCTGCAGGAGAAAATATCGTGCTCTCCGAGCCTTCTGAGGGAAAAATCGAGCTTAAGGCTGAAACAGACGGTCTTCTCAAAATAGACCGGGAGCGGCTCTATGAGCTTGTTGCCCAGGATGAGATAATGTTCGCATCCATACACGATAATGTTGTTGTAAATAAGGGGCAGAAGCTGGCAGGCACCAGAATCATCCCTCTCTTTATCGCTGAGGCTGCTCTTCAGGCGGCTGAAGCCATTCTGGCTGACGGCCCGATCATTTCGATCGTGCCCCTTAAGAATATGAAAGTGGGAATTGTAACCACCGGCAGCGAGGTTTATTCCGGACTTATCGAGGATGCGTTCGGTCCTGTGCTGGTAAAGAAATTCGGTGCTCTGGGAAGCACCGTGGTTAAACAGCTTTTTGCCGATGATGATGAAGACATGATTGCTGACTGTATCAGACAGCTTGTCGATGAGGGTATGGATATTATAGGTATAACAGGGGGAATGTCAGTTGACCCGGATGACAGAACGCCGTCAGGTATCCGCAAGGCAGGCGGCGAAGTAATAAGCTACGGCGCGCCGGTTCTCCCAGGTGCGATGTTCATGCTTTCGTATATTGGCGATGTACCGGTCGTCGGCCTCCCCGGCTGCGTCATGTACAGCCGTACAAGTATTTTCGATCTGATCGTCCCTCGTCTTCTGGCAGGTGAACGTGTAAATAAGTCAGACATCAACAGACTGGCGGTGGGCGGACTATGCCTCAACTGCGAGACCTGCACCTATCCGGTCTGCGGATTCGGCAAAGGCTGATAAATCTGAAACCTTCCATTTCTCTTTTTACGAAACTGGTTAACATTATCGACCGGTTTCGTATTTTTTTATAATGTAGGAAATATCGCTGTGCGATATTTCCGTAATTTCAACAAAGTCCACTTCTCCGATAGAATCGGCGAAGCCGACTTTGTTCTTATTATTTACCGTCCCCCCTCCGGTTTCAGGAGGACCCGGACTGCTGCATACATGCACTTTTCACGAGCTTCTCCAGCTCTCCCCTGCTGTATATCACCGGCACAGGATACAGGGGATTTGCTTCCGCGTCAGCCCATTTCGCAATAGTCGGGATATCTTCTTCTCTTATGCAGTCGAATCCCTCGGGGATTCCCATTTTTCTGTTCAGGTCTTCCATCCAGCTGATGAAATGCCCTGATTTATCATGCTCACCGGTTTTCCCGGGGATCTGACCGAAGCATACATCCGCAAGCCTTGCCAGTTTTTTCTCTGCCGCTGTACCGTACGCTTTCATCATATGCGGCAGCAGTATCGCCATTGCCCTGCCGTGGGGTATTCCATATAGTCCTCCCACAGCATGTCCGACTGCATGGACATATCCTACGCATCCCCGTGTAAAGGCTCTGCCTGCATAAAATGCCGCCATCTGCATCCCCTGTCTGGCTTCGATATCCGAACCGTCCCGAAACGCTGAATATAGGTTATCGTAAATAAGCTTTACGGCTTTTTCTGCCATTTTGTTTTCCTTTACCGTGTTATACGTGCTGTTCGTATATGCTTCGACAGCATGGCACAAAGCATCCATTCCCGTGTCTGCTGTTATTTCCGGCGATAGCCCTGTTGTCAGAGACGCATCCAGCACGCAGACATGGGGTATGATGGATATATCGTTTATCGACTTTTTCCGATGTGTTTCGTGGTCTGTGATTACAGCTGCCATAGTGGCTTCCGAGCCGGTGCCTGCTGTAGTAGGTACTGCATATATAAAAGGCACACGTTTCCTGGAATGTACTTTGAGCACTCCCTGAAGCTGAGCAACGGATCTGTCAGGTCTGGCAATACGGGCTGCAATCGCTTTGCCGCAGTCCATGGGTGAGCCTCCACCAAACAGGACAATTGCTGCACCGGTGTCAGAGCTGCAGCTCATATCACCGGTCAGCTGGCGATATGCCCTGACTCCTGCTTCCACCTGCAGGTCTGTCGGATCCGAGGTCAGGCTGTCAAACACGCTGTATTCGATGCCTGCCTCCTTCATCCGCTGAAGCATGGGCAGCGGCAGTCCCCGCTTCATCATATTGGGTCCCATGACAACAAGAGCGCGGTCAATGCCGCGAGTTTTCATATCTTCTGCGATTTCGGCGCTGGTTCCCTGTCCCTGTATGATCTCCGGTGTCGTCCAGGGCAGGAAATACATTCCCAGCTTCATAGCCGCCTGAAATAATCTGCAAAATATTTTATTCATTATTCTTTCTCCTGAAAACGATATTTTCTACATTATAAAAAGGCCGCCGGCTCAGGATTTCTACCATTATTGCGACAACCTTTAATAAACTGTATATTCCGAATGCATGCGTCAGCATGCTCCTCTATTCATCCATAGTATACCTGCTACTCAACGATTCTTCTCACTGTCAGAATCGTACCGCATGTGTGCACACCTGAAACGCATATTCCCTTTGAAGGATTGGCAGCATGGACAATCTTGCCTCCGCCGATGTAGATCGCGATATGACCCGGATAATATACCAGATCCCCTGCCTTAGCTTCACTGAGGGAAACGCCCTTGCCGCACCTTGCCTGGGCATCACCGGTTCTAGGAAGTGAGATGCCGAACTTGCTGAATACTGACTGTACAAATCCTGAGCAGTCAGCACCGTTGGTCAGACTTGTTCCGCCGTATCTGTACGGATTGCCGACGAACTGAAGTGCGAAACTGGCAATCGCCGCTCCATCGCCGCTGCCTACAACTTTACCGCTGTAATCGGCCCATGAAGTGTCCTTAGGTCTTTCTTTAGTGCCTTTGTAGACGATTTCATCCGATGCTTCGTTAATAACCGATGTATCGATTTCCTCGCTGTTAAGAACAGCACCATTGACACTGATAACCTGCTCTGTAACGATCTGGCTGCCGGAAGAGCCCTCGCTCTTAACCTCGCTCTCACCTTCGTACAGCTCATCAGTCTTCTTATACGTAGTGCCTGCCTTGATATTTTCAAGAGAACCGATCTCTGCATTTATCGTAACACAGAAATACGGATCATCTGAAGCATTCCTGTCAAGTATCTGCTCAACCGCCTCTTCTTCATGAAGAACTACAGGAGGCTCTTCGCCTCTCTTGAGCTTCTTGTCATCAGTAGTGAGTTTCTTATCAACTGTAAGTGAATTTATCTGAGCTCCCTCAGGAGAATATTCATCAAGTACTGTCTCTATGACACGTTCTGCCGTCTCTGCATCCTCGACCAGGAACAGTTCCTCGCCGTCAGCCTTGACCACATACGGTGTATCAACTCTGGTTCCATCTGCATATACTGCATACGGCCTGGTAAGATTAAACGCTGTAATAAGTGCCGCCGCCACCACCAGGGCAGAAACTGCGACCAGTATTCTCTTATACATTTTGCTGCCTGACATATTGCCTCCCTTCGTATTCAGCAGTATTAACGTAACTATTATACCGCATATCGTAGGGAATTTGTACCTTTGTAAGAGGATTTTTCACTCAATTTTCAAAAAATTAAAAGATGTGCATAACGCTGATCCTGCGCCATGCACATCATATAGTGTTTCATCTGTTAAGCCAAACCGTAATCTGCCGCCAGCTTCCTGAATGCCGGCAGGGAATTAACTATAGTCTCATATGAGACGCAGTATGCCAGTCTGACGTATCCCGGACATGCGAAGGACGTGCCCGGTACCATCAGGATATTGTACTTTTTGGCTGTATTACAGAATTCCGCTTCATTTTCTACAGGGGATTTCAGGAACATGTAAAACGCACCCTCAGGCTTGATGCAGTCGAATCCGCATTCTTTGAGGCCTTCATACAGTGCTGTCCTGTTTCTGTCGTAGTATTCCAGATTGACAGCGGCATCGACACATCTGCCTATCACCTTCTGCTGCAGAGACGGAGCATTGACAGCTCCGCTGATACGGTTTGCAGCTGTAGCGGTATCAAATACAAGTTCACTTTCCTCCATCTCATCCGGTATTACCACATATCCTATGCGCTCGCCCGGAAGGGACAGAGACTTGCTGTAGGAATAAACAACAAATGTATTATCGTAATACTTTGTCACAAACGGAACCTGAGCACCGTCATATGCCAGCTCTCTGTAAGGCTCGTCAGCGATAAGGAAAATCGTTCTGTCAAGCTCTTTCTGCTTCCTGTTCAGGATTTCAGCCAGCTGCTTTATTGTTTCTTCTCTGTAGATAACGCCTGTCGGATTGTTAGGGTTATTAATGAGTACAGCTCTGGTTCTGTCTGTAATGAGCTTCTCGAAGGCTTCCAGGTCGGGATAGAAGGTCTCCCTGTCTGTAGGAGCCTGAACGACCTTGCCGTCGTAATTATCCACATACCAGTTGTATTCCAGGAAATAAGGGGCGAAAATAATCACCTCTTCTCCGGGGTTCAGAATGGTTTTGAGGGTCACATTAAGTCCGCTGGCAGCCCCTACCGTCATGAGGATATTCCTGCTGCCGAAGGCTGTGCCGAACCTCCTGTTGAGGGACCGGGCAATGCTCTCTCTCACATCTTCAAAACCGGCATTGTTCATATATCCGTGAAGTGCTACAGGATCCTCCTCCTGAATAATATCAAGGAGTGCCTGCTTCACTTCGTCCGGAGCGGGAACGTTAGGATTGCCGAGGCTGAAATCGAACACATTCTCTGCACCAAGCTCGGCTCTGAGCCTGTTTCCCTCTTCAAACATCGCACGGACTGCCGAATTGTTTGCCATAAGGGGTTTCAGTTTTTCTGCTATCATTATTGTTTTCCTTTCCGGATTTCCATTGATTATTTCTTCTCTATTCTGTCGATTCCCATGTATGGTCTGAGAGCTTCAGGGATCACTACCGAACCGTCAGCCTGCTGATAATTTTCGAGTATGGCTGCAACTGTTCTTCCTACTGCCAGACCTGAGCCGTTGAGAGTGTGAACGAATTCAGGCTTGCCCTTTTCTGCAGGTCTGAACCTGATGTTGGCTCTTCTTGCCTGGTAGTTTTCAAAGTTGCTGCAGGATGAGATTTCAACATATCTGCCATAGCTTGGCATCCATACCTCAATATCATAGGTCATCGCTGATGAGAAACCCAGATCTCCTGTGGAGAGTCTCACTACTCTGTATGGAATATCCAGCTTCTGGAGAACTTCTTCTGCTGCTGCTGTCAGTGATTCCAGCTCATCATATGAAGTTTCCGGTTTAACGAACTTAACCAGCTCCACCTTGTTGAACTGATGCTGTCTGATGAGACCGCGGGTGTCTCTGCCTGCCGATCCGGCTTCCTTCCTGAAGCATGGAGTATATGCAGTATAGTATACCGGCAGCTCGTCCTCATTCATGATCTCATTCATTCTCAGGTTTGTTACAGGCACTTCTGCTGTAGGAATCAGGAAAAAGTCCTTAGCCGGCACGTGGAACATGTCGTCTTCAAATTTAGGAAGCTGTCCGGTTCCTGTCATTGCATCCCTGTTTACCATAAAAGGAGGGAGGATTTCTGTGAATCCGTGCTCCTGAGTGTGAAGATCCAGCATGAAATTGATTACTGATCTTTCGAGTCTTGCTCCGAGACCTTTGTATACTGTGAATCTGGTTCCTGATATCTTGGATGCTCTCTCGAAATCAAGAATATCAAGATCGGTTCCCACATCCCAGTGAGCTTTCTGCTCGAAATCGAATTCTCTAGGTTCGCCCCATTTTCTCAGCTCCACATTGGCGCTGTCGTCAGCTCCCACCTGAACATCCTTGTACGGAGTGTTCGGGATATTGAGAAGCGCATTTCTGAGGTTAGCCTCAACATCGCTCACCTGAGCATCAAGAACCTTGATCTCATCAGAAAGCTTCTTCATCTCAGCCATAAGCTCTGTCGTGTCTTCTCCGTTCTTTTTCATTACAGGTATCTGCTTGGATTTAACGCTCTGCTGATTTTTCATCTGCTCTACTTCAGCAAGCAGTTCTCTTCTCTTTTTATCATAGACGAGTACATCATCAATCCCGAAATCTCCCTGACCTCTGGATTCAACAGCTTTTTTCACGTTGTCAAAATCTTCTCTGATTCTTCTGATATCTAACATGTTCACTTCCTCCGTCGTCGTTAAAATAAGTTCTTTTTATATATTATGTACAGTTTTGTCATTTCTGCAACCTTTTCCTGCATGAGGATCTGCAGCTCTGATGCTGTCTCATAATCTCCGGAATCAAGGGCTCTGACGATTCTGGTCAGCAGACACAGCTCATCAAGGGTATCTCTTCCCAGCTGGTTTCTGAGTCTCTGAATCTTTTCCCAGTAATGTCTGTCGTAATCCACGCAGTCAATGTCGTTATGGGCTTTGCTGCAGGCTCTGACAAGGTCCATCGTATCCGGCACTATCCTGTTGTGAAGCTCTGTCGCCCACTGCTCCAGAATGGCTGCCTTGTAGGACTGTAGCGCTATATCGGTCATAACGTCATCCCGTTTGAATATCTCAAGCTTCTCGGGATACTTCTCGAAAGCCTGCAGGTTCTCCCAGACAGTCCTTGGTGCTCTGCCGAAGAACTTGTCACGTTCCTCTTCTGTATATTCATCGAACACGTCCTTCTCGCTTCTGTACATTCTGTCTTTGTCCAGATAGAAGTCTTCTTCGCCGTATTCCTTGGAAATGGATTTTTCCAGATCTTCAGGTGTCTTGCCGTTTTCGAGGGCTTCCTTGATTCCATCCAGCATCGCCATGTATGATGCAGCTATAACCAGGTATGTATTGCTCTTGGGATTCGGAGATCTCAATTCGAATCTGGTTGCCATCGGATTTCCTATCTCTCTGACAAGGCCCAGCAGTACCGTCCTGTTTCTCGACGGCATTCCTGCATTGTGTCCCAGAGAAGTTACTGTGCAGACCGGCGCTTCATAGCCCGGTTTCAGCCTGTTGAGGGAATCGTTGGTTGAGCTTACAAAAGGATTGATCACATCGTAGTTCTTGAGCATACCCATCATCGCTCCGAACCCGATAGGACTCATGAACTGCTTCTCTGCATCAGTCGGCGAGAAGAGGTTTATCATGCTGCCGTCCTTAAGTCTGGCGGCTACGCCCATATGAGTATGTTCACCGCTTCC
>JBJESR010000257.1:0-7723 GCA_051882895.1 Lentihominibacter sp. | reverse complement strand
TCTTAACAGGAGGAAGGGTTTTTAATAAAGTTCTGGTATGATTTGAAAAAGTGAAGACAGCACTCTTCAGACCTTCGGCTTCAGCGCTTTTCACAGTTCTCATTATTATCTGCTGGTGTCCCTTATGAACTCCGTCAAAATTTCCCAATGCGACAACAGTAGGATCTATATTGTTTATTTCTTCCAATGAATTAAAAATTTTCATTCTTGCTGCCTCGTTTTATCTTGTTACTAAAATTTTATCTGCCTTCAGAAGATTCCCGTCACGGTATCCTGTTCCCAGAAATTCACCTGTGTCGGACTGATAAACTTTGTACAGATTGTCGTAACCTCTGCCTCTCTTGTTTTTAAGCTGCGGATCATCAACCTTAGGGCATTCGGCAACTTTTATCTGATGCCACCTGATACTGTTTCCCATGGCAAAATATTTCGCTCTGTCGGCTTTCATCTCAATACTGCCCATCTGCACCAGAGGCAGATCCACATCCAGTACATGCTGCTCTATATCAGATTCATCCATAGTCTTCAGATCCTCCGGATCAACTCCATCCTCTATTCTGAAAACCCCGCTGGCAGTTCTGGTCAGTGCGGACATCACCGCACCGCACCCCAGTATTTCACCGAGATCACTGCATAGCGTTCTGATATATGTACCTTTTGAGCATGTCACTTCAAATGAAACCTCCATGCGCTCCATATCGATTGACTCGATTTCCAGGGAATGTATCTTCACCCTTCGTGACCTGATCTCCACATCTCTGCCCTCTCTGGCATATTCATACAGTTTTTTGCCATTCACTCTTACTGCTGAATATATAGGAGGGACTTGCTCTATTTCCCCATGAAAAGTGCACAGCGCCTCTCTTATGGCTTTTTCTGAAATATCATCTGTGCACCTTTCCTCGAGAACCTCTCCCCAGATATCCTGAGTATCGGTTATCATTCCCAGCTTTGCTGTACATTTATAGGTTTTATCATCCAGATCTGTATATTCCATCAGTCTGGTGGCTTTACCGATAAAAATCGGCAGAACTCCGCATGCCATAGGGTCAAGCGTTCCCCCATGACCGATTTTCTTGACTCCCTTGAGCTTCATTACCCTGCGGCACACAGCCACGCAGTCGTGGGAAGTCCAGTTCTGCGGCTTGTTCAAAACCAGTATTCCGTCTTTCATCTATTTCTCCAGATAATTTATTATTTCTCTCTTTACTGCAGCTGCAGCTTCTGACACTGACATTTCCAGAGTACATCCAGCTGCCTTCGCATGCCCTCCGCCTCCGAATTTCAATGCTATCTCATCAACTCGCCCTGAGGTTTTGGCTCGCATGCTGACCTTGACACAGCTGCCTCTTTCTTTGAGAAATGCTGCAATCTCAACACCTTCAATATTTCGCAGAGTATCAATGGCACTCTCGGCATCATCCGGCTTCGCAGAGACCTCCTCAAGCATTCTGCTGTCAACGTATGAAACAGCTGCCCTGCCATCTGCGAAAATTTCCATCCTATCAAGTATTTTAGCTTCCAGGCGTACCTTTGACAGACTGACATTCTGGTAAAGTGCAACCGAAATGCCAATGTGATCCATTCCGGTTTTCATAAGCTCCGCCGCTATTATGTGGGTTTCAGGTGTTGTATTTGAATACTGGAAATTACCGGTATCTGTACTTATTCCGGTATACAGCGATTCCGCTATGCATTTATCGATTTCTGTCCCCATTTCAAGCAGCAGTTTGTATATTATCTGCGCAGTAGCTGCCTCGGATCCATCTATATAATAATAATCTCCAAAACTCCCGGATGTGGCATGGTGATCTATGCACAGCTTCAGTCTGCCGGAATTGTATTTCTCCGCCCTGTCAGGAAATCTTTTTTCCTCGCTGCAGTCAACACATATACATACATCAGGCTCACTGATGCATCCTTTATCCCGGGTACAATACTGCGTATCCATGAAACTCAGGTACTTCGGAACATCTTCCTCCAGCAGTATCCATGCATCTTTATCCTTATTCCTCAATGCACGGCAGAGAGCCGCACATGAACCCAGAGCATCTCCATCAGGGTTTATATGCGGAAAAATAAGCACGCTTTCTGCACTGCTCAGCAGCTGCCCTGCTTTTTTCAGTGAAACATTACTTATCATATACTCTGCTCCTTTATTACAGTCAGTTACTCTTCTTCAGCCTCTTCGTCCTCTTCATGCCTGATATCAAGGCTGTCAATAATCTTTGATATATGTCTGCCGTATTCCATGGATTTATCTATTTTGAAAATCAGCTCAGGTACATGTCTGAGTTTAATCTGACGACCTATCTCCTTACGGATAAATCCTCTGGCACTCTGCATGGCAGCAAGGGTCTCTTCCTGCTGCAGCTGTGCCTTTTCCTCATCCGGGTCAAGGCCAAGCACCGAAAGATATACTGTCGCATAGCTTCCGTCGCTTGTAACTTCAACCGCAGTAACACTTGTCATGGCAGACAGTCTCGGATCCTTAAGCCCCCGCAGCAGCAGTTCGCTTACAATCTTTTTTATTTCTTCACCGAGCCTTCCCTGTCTGTGTCCTTTACCCATATAACATTATCCTACTTTCTTTCAATTTCTTCCATAGTGAAGCATTCGATAACATCGCCTTCTTTGATGTCATTGTAATTTTCGATGCCGATACCGCATTCATATCCCTGGGCAACTTCTCTCGCATCATCCTTGAATCTCTTGAGTGATGCTATCCTGCCCTCGTGAACAACTATGCCATCTCTTACAAGACGTATCTGCTCATTTCGGACAACCTTACCGTCTGTAACATATGCTCCACCTACGATACCTACACCCGGTACCTTGAAAGTGTTCCTTATTTCTACTGTTCCCAGAATCACTTCCTTGAATTCAGGATCCAGCATACCCTTCATAGCGTTTTCTACATCATCAATAATATCATAGATAACTCTATAGGTTCTGATCTGGATTCCCTCACGTTCTGCGATAGCACTTACTGCTGCACTAGGTCTTACGTTGAAGCCTATGACGATGGAGCCGGAAGTTCCTGCCAGCATGATATCTGACTCATTAACCGTGCCTACACCTGTGTGTACAATCTTGACTCTTACTTCATCATTTGAAAGCTTTTCAAGAGATGATACGATAGCTCCTACAGAACCCTGAACATCGCCCTTGATGATGAGGTTCAGTTCCTTGACTTCGCCTTCTTTTATCTGGCTGAAAAGTTCTTCCAGAGTAGTGCTTGAGTTTCTTGCCAGAACCTCTTCACGCTGTTTTTCTGCTCTCTTCTCAGCGATTTCTCTGGCCAGTCTGTCATCTTTCACTGCATTGAACACATCTCCTGCCTGAGGGACGTCGGTAAGACCGAGGATCTCAACTGCAGTTGCAGGACCGGCAAGTCTTACTTTATCACCCTTGTGATTGGTCATAAGCCTGATCTTACCTGAACATGTTCCTGCTACAACGCTCATTCCGGCCTTGAGAGTTCCGTTAAGAACAAGGAGACTTGCAACAGGGCCCTTGGCCTTGTCAAGACGTGCTTCAAGAACTGTTCCCAGAGCCAGTCTGTCAGGGTTTGCTTTAAGTTCAAGCACTTCGGCCTGAAGCAGTATCATTTCGAGAAGGTTTACGATACCTTCTCCTGTCTTGGCGGAAACCGGAACGCTGATAACATCTCCGCCCCAGTCTTCCACGAGGACTCCGTTGTTTGCCAGATCTGCCTTTACAACCTCAGGGTTTGCTCCCGGTTTATCCATCTTGTTGATGGCTACAATAATCGGAACTCCAGCTGCCTTGGCATGGCTGATGGATTCAATTGTCTGAGGCTTGACGCTGTCATCTGCAGCAACTACAAGAACAGCTATATCAGTCGAGTGAGCACCTCTGGCTCTCATTGCGGTAAATGCTTCATGACCCGGAGTATCCAGGAAAACGATTTTCTGTCCGTTTATTTCAACTTCAGATGCACCGATATGCTGAGTGATACCACCGGACTCTGATGCTGTTACATTAGTCTTTCTGATAGCATCCAGCAGTGATGTCTTACCATGATCGACATGACCCATTACTGTGATGATCGGTGCTCTCGGTTTCAGATCTTCTTCTTTATCTTCAAACTGTTCAATACCTTCCTCCACAGCCTCTTCCTGTACATTTCCGATTGCAATCTGAATTCCCATTTCTTCAGCCAGGAGAACTACAGTATCTTCGTCAAGATTCTGGTTTACGTTTGCCATAACACCCATTTTCATCAGAGTCATTATTATACGTGAAACTGTCGTCTTGGTCTGTTCTGCGAAACCTGCAACTGTGATAGGAACATTTATTAGTACTGTTCCGCTTGGAAGCTCAACTGTTTCCACCTCAGGCTCAGAAACAGGCTTCTGTCTGTTGTGCTTTTTGTTTCTCACCTGTTTTTCAAGGGACTTCGGCTGGTTCTTTGATCCCTTCTTACCGCCTCTTTCGAGCTTTGAGAACTTATCGTGCTCTTTCTCTTTATCTTTATTCTTCTTTTCATTTCTGTGAGATGACGGCTTGGAAGCAACAACTTCACCTATCGAATCATCTCTTCTTGGAGCTGATTTAGGGCCTCTGTCATTTCTGTCCCCTCTGTCATTTTTCCTGTCAGACTGCTTTCTGTCTGACTGTTTTCTGTCCTGATTTCTTCTGTCGCCGGATTTCCTGTCTCCGCGATCATTTCTTCTGTCAGAGGACTTTCTTCTGCTGTCCTTGTTTTCTTTATTCTCTTTTTCGGCAGCTTTGCGCTCCTCTTCACGCTTCGCACGACGCTCTGCAGCCTCTGCTTCCTCACGTCTTACGTCTTCTGCTCTTTTGATCACCTTCAGACCGCTTCGTCTTCTAGGAGGCTCTGACTTCTGCTGCTCCTTGTTCTTCTTCTCATCCTTTTTCAAATCTGTACCTCTGTTTTCCGGAGTGCCGGCTGCTGCAGGCTTCTGCTCAGCTGCAGTCTCCTGTTCTGGCTGTGTTTTTATATCTGCTGGTTCTTTCAACGGAGCTTCTTTTTCAGCATTTTCTTTAGCGATACGATCTTCCAGCATCGTCTTCGACACTACAGGCTTTCCTTCAGGAGGCTTAGGTCTGCCTTCCACTTCTCTGGACACTACAGGCTTACCGACAGGAGGTTTTGCTGATGCGGTTTTCGCTGCAGCTTTGGAAGCTGTCTTAGTAGTCTTTTTAACTTCCGGCAGCTTGATGTTCGCTGCTTTCACAGTGACCTTAGGACCATCCTCCTTCTTGTCATTTTCGGATTTCTTTGCTTTAGCTCTCACTACCTTTGTCTCAGTATGTGTGCCGCTTCTCAAAATCGTATTTTTCACAGCTGTAGCATCAATATCTGCCATATCATCGCTGGTACTTGATACGTCGATTCCCATCGCTCTGGCCTTTTCCAGAACTGCTTCACCTGTCAGTTTCAGTTCTGCTGCCAGTTCCTTTATTTTCATACGCAATTCCTCCTTTAGTCTTCCCGATCTATCTCATTCAATATAACTTTCGCAAAATTATCATCGCACACCGCGAATACGCTTCTGCCCGAACAGCCCGTAGCATGTGAAAGTTCTTCACTGTCACCGTATTTCACGTATTTCACATTATGTTTTCTGATTTCCTTCAAGATTTTTTTCTCACTGTTTTCGGAAATATCTTCTGCCAGTATTACCAGCCTCACCTTACCTTTGTTCATCCCGAAAGTGCACGTGTTTACTCCCGAGATGAGATTTCCCGATTTCCTGGCAAATCCCAGATAACTAATCAGCTTTTTTTTCATATTGAGTCAGCTCCTGAAAAATATTATCCAGCGTTTCCTGTGATATTTCGGCATCAAAGCTTCTCTGCAGTGCTCGTTTTTTACGTGCTTTTTCGATACATTCCCTGTCAGGACACATATAGATGCCTCTTCCCTTTGCCTTGCCGCCCGGGTCAACAGCAATCTGCCCTTCATAGCAGGTAATTCTGATCAGGCTGTTCTTCGGCTTCGATTCCATACAGCCTGCACACCTTCTCATAGGAGTTTTCTTACTCTTCAACCTCATCGCTCCTATCTTCATCATAGTCAGCTTCGACATCGTCATATTCATCCTGCTCTGTGCCTGCATAGAATTGCGAATGGCTCTTGATGTCTATCTTCCATCCGCAGAGTCTCGCAGCCAGTCTGACGTTCTGCCCTTCTTTGCCGATAGCCAGCGAAAGCTGATAATCAGGCACAACTACTGTCGCTGCCTTCTCATCCTCATCAACAATTACTTCCTCCACCTTTGCCGGACTGAGTACATTCTTGATAAGGATTCTCGGATCCTCATCCCATGTTGTTATATCTATCTTTTCTCCAAACAGCTCATCAACTATGTTTTTAACTCTTGAGCCGCCGGTTCCTACACATGCTCCTACCGGATCAACATTTTCGTCTTCTGTATATACAGCGACTTTGGTTCTGGAGCCGGCTTCCCTTGCTATGCTCTTGATAACAACTGTTCCGTCTTCAATTTCAGGTACTTCCAGTTCAAACAGTCTTTCAACAAATCCCGGATGTGTTCTCGAAAGGAAAATCTGAGGACCCTTGGTACTTTTTCTGACATCCATGATGTATGCTTTTATTCTGTCATTTATCCTGTATTTTTCTCCTCGTGCTCTTTCACCTGCTACAAGAATGCCTTCTGTATTCCCCATATTCACGAAAATCGTGTCATTGCTTATCCTCTGTACTACTCCTGTAATCAGTTCTCCCTGTCTGTCAATGTAGCTGTCAAAGATCATACCTCTCTCTGCTTCTCTGATCCTCTGTACCACCACCTGCTTGGCAGTCTGAGCAGCAATTCTGCCGAAGTCCTTAGGAGTCACCTGATATTCAACAGCGTCTCCGACCTGATACCTCGGATCTATTTCCAGCGCATCCTCAAGGGATATTTCTGTGAATTCATCTTCAACTTCTTCAACCACATCCCGTCTCATAAGTACATCTACATCCCCTGTTTCTCTGTCAATGCTTACGCGGACATTCTGTGATGTGCCGTAATTTTTTTTGTATGCTGATACCAGTGCGGATTCTATCGCTTCTATAAGTACTTCTTTTGAAATTCCTTTTTCCTTAACTAATTCATTGATGGCAATCATAAATTCACTGTTCATTTTTCATTATCCTCCTGTTTTAAAAAATAACTGCCAGCTTCGCTTTTGCTATCTCAGACAGCTGCAGTTCCCACACTCTGCCGTCATGATCTTCAACAGTAATATCATCTCCTGTAATATCCTTTAATACGCCCTGAATATTTTTCGTTCCATCCTTGCCTTTATAAAGCCGGATCTCAACCTCGCTTCCGATGTATCTTTCATAATGGCTGCGGTTCAGAAGCGGGCGATCCATTCCCGGTGAAGACACTTCCAGGTAGTAGTTCTGCTCTATCGGATCTGCTTCATCCAGCTTCTCACTGAGAAATCTGCTGACCTTCTCACAATCTTCCGTGCCAACGTATTCATCATGGACTGTTTTATCGATATATACCCGCAGAAACCAGTCCCTGCCTTCCTTTACAAATTCAGTATTGTAGAGCTCATAGCCCTCCTGCCGGAGAAAATCTCCCAGCATTTCTTCTACTATTTCAGTAATTTTTTTCTTTGCCATAAAAATCCTCTTCAACTTGAATACATGCACCCGTGTATGCCTAATACCGGGCAACATAACGAAAGAGTGGGTTTTCACCCACTCTTGCTA
>JBJESR010000256.1:0-1733 GCA_051882895.1 Lentihominibacter sp. | reverse complement strand
GGAACGCTGGCGGTGTCATCGGCAGCAGCTGCTGCTGTCATAATGTATGCCGTATTCATCTTTGATTTCAGCCGGCCGGCGAGTGTGTTCAATGTGCTCACGTTATTTTACACAATTGTGCTGGTGGCTCTGATGAAGGTTGTGACAGGCTGGGCGGGCAGCAGTGCCAGAAAACAGCTTGGCGGTATGAACGGCGATATTTCAGGATGTATGATAGTTCTGGGTGAAATGGCAGGAGTGATACTTATCGCTCTGCTTTCGGATATTATGAACCTTGCGTGATACAGATTGTTTTGAATAATATTGCTTATGGGGAGAGAAAAATGATACTGATTTTTGGCGGGGCATATCAAGGCAAGCTTGATTATGCGAAGAATAATTATGATGCAAAAACTGTGTGTGACTGCAGCGCCGGTGAAACCCCTGATTTTACTAAGGATATAATCTGCGGCCTTGAGGGGTTCGCGCTGGAGTGCGCGCGTCAGGGGCGTGAAGCTGCAGATTTTTTCAGGAATACAGAGGAAGAATGGCAGGATAAGATACTGATTTGTACAGATGTGTCGCAGGGAGTGGTTCCTGTAGATCCGGTGCTCAGAGCTTTCAGGGAAATGAACGGCAGAATGATGCTGTATCTGGCGGGAGAGGCTGAGCAGGTGGTTCGGGTATTCTGCGGTATCGGAAGGAGAGAAAAATGATGAAATCGAGGATATGCCTGATAAGACATGGCATAACAGAAGGAAATCAGAGGAGGCTGTATTACGGACATTCAGATATACCGCTGTCAGACGAAGGCAGGGACGAACTTGAGGAACTGGCAGATTCGGGACTTTACCCTGACAGCGAGAACGCGTCCTTTTACACGACAGGACTGCTTAGAACCGAGCAGACTCTGAACATTATATATGGAGACAGACCTCATGAAGTCATTGAAGAATTAAAAGAAATAAATTTCGGAAGCTTCGAGATGATGTCCTATGAAGATCTGAAAGATCGGGACGACTACCAGACCTGGATAGGCGGTGACATGACAAAGGACGGACCGCCGGAGGGTGAGAGCACAGGTCAGTTTGCAGCCAGAATCAAGGAAGGCTTCGATGAGCTGATGAAGAGGCACCAGCTGAAGGTGCTGTCACTGAGGCACAAGGCTGAGGACGCTCTTTCTGTGGCTGTATGTCATGGGGGCAGCATATCGGTGATAATGGAAATCCTTTATCCTGGGGTTAAAGATAATTTTTATCAGTGGATACCGGACCCGGGTCACGGATACATACTGGAGATGGAAAACGGTGCTGTTGTTAACGCGGAGAAATATTAGGAGGGACTTATGAAAATCAGAAATTCGGTAACAGAGCTGATAGGAGGCACGCCGCTTCTCAGACTCGGCAAAACAGAAAAAAAGTACGGCGCCTGCGCCGAAATAGATGCCAAGGTTGAGTTCTTTAATCCTGCCGGCAGCATTAAAGACAGAGTCGGCTATAATATGGTTATAGAAGCAGAGAAGGACGGCAGGCTGAAGCCGGGCGGAACTATAATCGAGCCCACAAGCGGCAACACAGGTGTAGGAATTGCCATGACTGCCGCTGCCCGTGGTTACAAGGCAGTAATGGTCATGCCCGAGAGCATGAGTGTGGAAAGGCGTATGCTGCTGGCGGCTCTTGGTGCGGAGCTTGTTCTCACCGATAAGGACAAGGGGATGCAGGGAAGCGTGGAAAAGGCACAGCAGCTGGCGGAGG
>JBJESR010000255.1:0-1736 GCA_051882895.1 Lentihominibacter sp. | reverse complement strand
CATACTTCACTGGTGTGCTGGTCAATACTTCCTGGACATGGCACAAAGACTGCAAACACACAGGTACTCTGTAAGCTAAGAGATATGTCAAGACAGTATCAGTAAAATTATCCGAAATATCTAAGCTACCTTATTCTCCTTAATATTAGGGAAAGTTCCCTGTTCATATACCTCATCCGGAGTCTGGTAATCCAAGCCTTGATGAATCCTCTCATGGTTGAAAAAGTCCACAAACTCCTGTAATCCCCTTTCCAGCTGATCATAGTCCTGATAATCTCTCAGGAACACCCATTCGTATTTCAGTGTTCTCCAGGTCCGCTCCACATATATATTATCTTTACAGCGACCTATTCCATCCATGCTGATGAGAACACCAAGATCGTTCAGATAGGATGTAAACTCGACAGATGTATACTGACTTCCGGCATCGGTATTGAAGATAGCCGGTATACCGTATCTGATGACTGCTTCCATCAGTGCATCAAGGCAAAAGCCCACACTCATTGTCTCTGACAGTCTCCATGCAAGTATCTTCCTGCTGCAGAGATCAATGATTGCCGTAAAATAGACCATACGGCCTCCGATCTTGATGTAGGTGATGTCTGTTGCCCAGACTTCATTCACATACCGGATTTTCCTGTTCCTCAGAAGATACGGGTATTTTGCCACCTTACCCTTAGCTGCCATGGTGGTTATGAAAACGGGTTTCTGGCCTTTTAAGCCTAATTCCCTGTAAATTGACCTGATTCTGTGCTCCGTGGCCCATTCATGGCCCTTCCTGAGCAGATGGCGGGACATCTTGATGTACCCGTAGGCGGAATGCTCCGTCCACTCTTCAAGCACCCTGTCGCACTGAGCATCATGTATGGCTTTGCGCTCAGCTTCTTCCTTCCTCTGCTCATCGGAAGCACTCATGCTCCTCTTCTCATAGTACACGCTCCTGGGGAGCCCGAGGATCCTGCACTGCTCACTGACTGACAGCACATCGCTGTCGCTGTCAACCAGTGTCCATAGCATATCCCTGTTCAGAAGCGCTGCTCTTTTTTTAGCAGTTCGATCTCCAGTTCCTTCTGCCCGATCAGAACCTTTGCCGCTTCCAGCTTCGCTTCTGTCTCCTGCTGGAGTTTCTGTGCTTTCTTCAGTTCCTTGCTCCCGAATCCATTTTCAAGAATAGCCTTCTTCCAGTCAGAAAGAGTGCTCGGTGATATGCTGTTGTCTGCACACACCTCAGTGGCTGTCTTTCCTTCCATCAGTTCCTGAATGCATTTCTTCTTGAACTCATCTGTGTAGGTTTTCTTGTTCCTGCCCATATCTTTTCTCCTTCGATATGGTAGCTTCTATTCGGATTATTTTCACCTCCCTGTCTGTTTTATGCTCTTAGTATAGTTTTTACATTTTTTTTACAGCTTGAGGTAATGTCATTTCACATTCATTCAGTACTCTTCGGGCCAAGGAGATTAAAGAAATGAAAAAGATCGTAATAACTCTTGCTGTTGCACTTCTTGCTTCAGCCGTGCTTTTTGCAAGCGGCGCAAAGGAAAACGGCGGCGTCGTATCAACTGACGGTTCAACTTCAATGGAGAAGGTCATCGGTTCCCTCGGGGAAGCATTCATGAGCCGCAATAACGGCGTTACATTCACATATAACCCCACCGGATCCGGATCAGGCATTCAGGCAGTTTCCGAAGGACGCTGTGACATCGGTCTTTCCTCAAGGAGCCTCAAGGATGCTGAAA
>JBJESR010000254.1:0-1739 GCA_051882895.1 Lentihominibacter sp. | reverse complement strand
CATGTCAGGCAGATATCATGATCCACCTCTGCGATTCCCATGGAGTTCCAGAAGATTGCTTTGTTTGGACATCGTATGATACAGGCACCGCAGCCTTCGCAGTCGCCCGGGTCGATTTTTATCTTTTTATTGCTTATATCAGGTACGTAGTCAGCAGGCAGGATACCTTCTGCATATTCTGTGAGTCTATCGATTTCTTCTGTTTTGCCTATGCCCACCATGATGGAATCGATACCCTCAAGGGAGGAAACATAATCGAGTGCTTTGATATAGCTGCCTGTCAGATTACCGCCGCCGAAGGCTTTCATTGCAAACAGGCCTTTGCCTGCATCGGAGCATTTTTTTATTGCAGCAGCCATCTCCTCCGCTGTACCGGCACCGTCCCCTTTGCGTATACCAAGGCCGGCATAGTTTATCAGAGGGAAGACGACATCGCATTCAGGGATACCGATCATTTTTTCCACGACATCAATATGGTGTGTTGATACGCCTGTATAACGTACTACCCCCATGTCCTTGTAATCCTGTAGACACTGCCAGGCACCGGAGCGGTTCTGCCAGTCGGGATCGTGACGGACTTCATGGAGCAGGAAAATATCAATTACCTCAAGAGACATCTCTTCCAGAGCTTCTTTAATGGCATATTCCATTTCTTCATAGGAATGACAGAGGGATTTTGTGCAGATTATCGGCCGGTCTGGTGCATCTGCTGACATGTCTATGTTTTTCAGTGCTTCCCGGATATAAGGGTATGTCTCATAATACTGGGCTGTATCAAAGAAATTGATACCCTTTTTCAAGGCATATCTGATAAGTTCTGCACCTTCATCAATGGGAAGGTCAAGCTGACTTTTTCCTACAGTCATTACTCCGAAGGAAACCGGGGAGACATATAGATCTGTGCTGCCAAGTTTATTGTATTTCATAATTTTCCCTCCTGAAATGTGATATAATTTATGGGTGTTCGGTTTAAATCCGACATGTACCTGATGAGATGATGTCTATTATAACGCAAATATGAATGAAATACAAATTGGCTGCGGAGGCAGGACGATGGACGTAAACAGAAGAAACAGGAGAATTGCAGTAGGTATACTGATTTTTATGACGGCATGTAATCTAAGAATACCTATTACCGGTGTAGGTTCGCTGATCAGTATGATAAGCAGCAGCCTGGGGCTGTCTTCGGGACAAGCTGGAGCGGTTACAGCAATACCGCTGCTGGCTTTCGCAGCAGTATCGCCTGCTGTCGTACTGGTAAGCCGCCGGATCGGGGCGGGCAATCTGCTGCTTTTAAGTCTTGTCATGATGAATATCGGTATTCTTGTACGTTCTTTCTGCGGGAATGCAGGGCTGTTTGCCGGCACTGTCGTCATCGGACTTGCCATAGGAGTGGGCAATGTGCTGCTGCCGGCTGTAATCAAAACATATTTCCCTGACCGGATTGAGTCTATGACGAGTATGTTTACCGTTGTGATGCAGGTGACTTCTGCCGCGGGGGTGGCAGTGAGCGTTCCCGTAGCGGAAGCGGCAGGCTGGAAGTGGGGACTGGCGTTTGTGATACCCATGTCTGTGGCTGCTATGGTTTTCTGTATCAAGGAACGGAGGATTCAGATTACGTCAGCGACTCCTGAGAGCTCTGTGCCGGAGAAGAATAAAAAGGACAGAACCAGGCTTTACAGGAATCCGCTTTCGTGGTGGATTGCAATATATATGGGATCTCAGTCGATGATATTCTA
>JBJESR010000253.1:0-1751 GCA_051882895.1 Lentihominibacter sp. | reverse complement strand
AGCAGCGGTGTTCCTCTGAAAATCCACACGTACACTTTGCATATGAAGCTGAGCGGTTTAATGTGGCTGTTGCTGCCCAGTGCCACCGGAAGTCCCAGTGGCAGTGACAGTACAAGTGTGAGAACGAACAGTTCTATGGTCACTATACTTCCTTCAAGCATGAAGGGCATAAATTCCATTATTTTATCCATTATCTCCACCTCTTGGGATTAGTCCTCCAGCGGCTCGAAAACTACGATATCCTTACCGAACCATTTCTCACTGATTTCTGCAGCTTTGCCGTTGTCAACCAGAGTCTTCACAGCCTCGTTGAGCTTGTCTCTGAGTTCAGTGTTCTCCTTGGCACATCCGATAACATAGTAGTCATCTCCCAGTGAGTATTCACATTCCTTCATTTCTCCGCCCAGATTGTTGTTTGTATATTCTCCAAGCACCTGGTCAACTGCGATAACGTCAACTCGGCCTGCCTTCAGGTCCATGATTGCTGCATCGTATGTATCATATTCACTGATGTTTGCTTCGAATACTTCGTATTCTTCGTTTGCCTTGAGCATTTCCAGTGCTGATGAATCTGCCTGAGTTCCGATTTTAAGGTCAGCCAGCTGTGCTGCTTCTGTAACTTCTGTATCTGAATCAGCCAGCGCCATGAGGACGATCTTGTTATTGAGGTACTTGTCTGTCAGTGCCATGCTTTCCATTCTTTCAGGAGTTACTGACATTCCGTTCCATACGCAGTCGATAGTTCCTGATTTCAGTTCGATTTCCTTGGCATCCCAGTCTATAGGTTTGAATTCAACTGCAACTCCCATTTCTTCACCTACAGCGTTTGCCAGATCGATGTCGAAGCCGACCAGATCACCGTTTTCATCTCTGAAGCCCATCGGCGCAAAGGTGTCATCCAGTCCGACTACAAGAGTCTCTTCCTCTGCTGCTTCTTCTGTACCGCCGCAGCCTGTAAGTGCGAACACTCCTGTGAGCATTACCATAACCATCAGAATGCTTAAAATTCTCTTCTTCATGTTTCCCTCCAAAATAATAATCATCAAATCTTACATTAAATCGTGTTATTGCTTTAGCCTGTTAAACGGGCGTATTTTCAACTGTACTACATAGTATTACAAAAGTCAACATTGTATTTCCAGAAAAAAGGCTATATACTAATATCTGATATTAGAACAATTTACCTATTACTGAAAGTTAAAGGAGAAAAAGTATGAATTCTGTTAACATCAAACATGTTCGGGTTCTGGGATTATCATTTCTGATGTTTATATTAATCAGTATAATGTCAGTAACTGCAGCATACGGAGCAGCAGGATCCGGAACAGAGCTGAAACTTGACGGCACCTGCATCTCAGGCAGCGTTGATAATTCTACCGATTACTATTACTTTACAACACCTGAAAACGGCATGGTGCGTCTGGGTGTTGACAACAGCAGCTGTAAACTCTCTTTATACGAGGATGCATCTCACAAGTATACAATTACCTTAGACAGCAGCGGCTATGCAGATTTAAAGGCAGGAACATATTATGCAACGGTAACAGGAACCGGAAGCTACCAGATAGCCGCCAATTTTTCAGCAGCAGATCAAAAGGACCAGGAACCGAATGACACAATGGAGACAGCTATTCCTCTGGTTTCAGGAGAACAGTTTACAGGAAACGCCTATAATGTCTATGAAGATGTGGACTGGTATAAGTTTGAAATCAGAACAAAATCCTATATCTATCTGACATTCAACGTAAAAC
>JBJESR010000252.1:0-1753 GCA_051882895.1 Lentihominibacter sp. | reverse complement strand
GTCATGAATTGTGAATCTCTGGATGTTGAATACGATACCCTGAACTGACAATTCCGCTTCCTCCTTTTATATCATGACTATATTATAACAAGGAAATTTGGGGGAATATAGTAGCCATTCTACCTATTTTTTGCACAAAAAAGCTTCCGTGACAAGAACTGATTCTGTTACGAAAGCGTTAAAACTGCTATTGTTTTGTACGGTCCAGCAGACTCTGAAGCTGATATCTGCTTTTGACACCGCATTTGGAATAAATGTTCTGCACATGCTTTTTGACTGTATGATAGCTTATTATCAGTTCGTCAGCTATCGCCTGATAAGTGAGTCCCTGATACAGCAGCTCCGCCACACGATGCTCCGCATGGGTCAGTGGAAGCTCTTCGCCGATTTTCTCCGGAAGCTGATGTTCATTTTTTTCGGAAATAGTAATCCAGTGATACCTGTCGATGATGCCGTGAGAATAGCTCTGATCATAGGTGTAGATCTTGAATACGTATCCTCTGATGACTTTTGTTCTGACACGGGTCTGTGCAGAATCCTCCCGGTCTACAGGTTCACCGCCTTCGATAAGAAAAGGAAGCCATGCGCACGGCGTACTGCTGTCAATCTGATTTTCGGCTTCCGGTCCCAGTATCTCTATGAGATAATTCAGCGCCAGTCTGTTATAACTCATGATGTGCATGAAATCATCAGTCACCAGATAAGCCTTCTCACCGGATGAAATAATCTCATCCTGAATACTGGAAATGATTTTTTCCTGCTCATGCTTCTTGAAATTCTTATATGAACTGGCCACGTAGACATAGATGTTTTCCAGTTCCTTCATTTCGTCATCGGTGAAATCTCCATCAGTCAGGCTTTTGAAAAAACATATCCTGATATATGCATTGATGCCGAAGGCCAGAGTCACACTGTAATGCATCCCGAAATTCTTCTGTATAAAATGAACGTATTCCGAATCGTCGTACTCATCCTCATGTATGAGGTCCGTGGATTTGTATATTCTGGGTTCCACATTGAAATAGTCAAGCCTGTCCCTCACTGCTTCTTCATAGATAGTTCTGCTTATTATGTCATCTGCCGCAAATTTCGTATATGGATGGTTTTCGCTGCCGATGGTGATACCGCTTCTGTCCGTCCATGACAGGAAACCGTTTGTGGTATCAAAACAGAGAATCAGCACGTGATCAAGCCCGAAATTCCTGTATAACGAATCCAGCAGCACATTGCTGAAGAATTCTCTCGCTGATATCTGACGTTCAGACATTTCCGAAAAAAACGCCATCTGCCCACTGTCAATATCCTTCATAACTGCCTCCTGAAAAACACATGCTCTATGGTCTTCTGTCCATGCACGGCACCTTGCTCTGACACAGTCCGCATCCGACTTCCCTGTATTGTGAAGTATCAATTCTGTCGCTCAGCTCATCAAAACACGTCAGCAGATGAGACGCGCATTTCTCCTTATCGTGTCCCTTTTCAGAAATTGCCCGCTTCGGGCATCTGCGTATACATGCGCCGCATATACCGCTTCTGAAATACAGGCACCAGTCATAATGACCACGATCACCTCTGGGGGTGACATCCATATCAGCCTCAACAATTACAGAAGTGAATCTGACTGCCATTCCTTTTTCAGTGATAAATCCGTCACTTAGCCCGAAGGTTCCCATGCCGCAGGCAAAGGCATTGTGTCTGTGAGACCATCTTGATGCTCTGCCGTAATCATCCGAATCCATCAGCGAAAATTCCG
>JBJESR010000251.1:0-1754 GCA_051882895.1 Lentihominibacter sp. | reverse complement strand
ATAAACACTTCTGCACCTGCAACAACTGCAGACATAACCTCCTCAGGAACCTCTGCCTTGCTGCCGATAAATGTTATCTCGCTGATATTGGCCAGCTTTCTGATATATCTTTCCCCTGCTTTAACAACCTGCTCCTTGCCTTCTGCACTGAGGATAACTGCTCTCAGCTTCCTGCTTGGAGCCGCATCGGCCTCTGCTCTGATGTTTCTGATGCTTCTGATGATTGCCATAGCCATTTCCAGCTTCTCAGCCTCTTCATCAAAAGTAAGAGCTTCATCGTAAACCGGCCAGCTGTCTCTGATAAGGAAGTTTTCTGGATTTCCCGCTGCAGCTTCACTCTTAGGCAGATATGTCCATATTTCCTCTGTGATATATGGCATAAACGGGTGCAGAAGTCTAAGCATGTCTTTGAGAACTCTTACGAGCACTGCTCTTGCAACCTGCTTGTCTGCTTCGTCATCACCATACAGTCTGCCCTTGACAATCTCAATATACCAGTCACAGAATTCATTCCAGATAAGATCGTATGCACGCTGTCCTGCCAGTGCCAGATCGAATTTTTCCATCGTATCGGTGATATATTTTACTGCATCGTTCACTCTTGAAATCATCCACTTGTCTTCATCCTGCAATGCTGCAGCGCTGAGATCAGACAGATCCGCCATATCCCTGAAGCTGCCGTCTTCATCCTGCAGATTCATGATAACGAATCTTGATGCATTCCAGAGCTTGTTGGCAAAGTTTCTGGCTGATTCGAGCTTATCCGTCTTGAATCTCATATCATTACCCGGCGTAATACCTGTTGTCAGCATGAATCTGAGAGCGTCTGCTCCATACTGATCTATGATTTCCAGAGGATCTATGCCGTTACCCAGGGACTTGCTCATCTTTCTTCCCTGAGCATCCCTTACCAGGCCATGAACGTATACATATTTGAACGGTGTTTCACCTGTCGTTTCCAGTGCCGAGAATACCATTCTCACAACCCAGAAGAAAATAATATCATAACCTGTTACCAGAACATCGGTAGGATAGAAATATTTAAGATCTTCTGTTTCTTCCGGCCAGCCGAGGGTAGAGAACGGCCACAGAGCTGATGAGAACCATGTGTCCAGTACATCCTCATCCTGCCTGATATTGGTGCTGCCGCACTTGCTGCATTTATCCGGAGCTGTTTCTGCGACCATCAGTTCCCCGCAATCCTGACAGTAGTATGCAGGGATTCTGTGACCCCACCACAGCTGTCTTGAAATACACCAGTCTCTGATCTCCTCCAGCCAGTGAAGATATATCTTCTCGAATCTGTCAGGTACATGCTGCAGATCACCCTTCTTTGCCGCCTCAATGGCAGGTTTGGCAAGTTCTTCCATCTTGACGAACCACTGATCAGAAAGCATAGGCTCAACAGTGGTGCCGCATCTGTAGCAACCGCCTACAGGTATAACTTTTTCTTCAGTCTTTACAAGGTATCCTGCCTCATCAAGATCCTTAACCCAGGCTTTACGGCATTCATATCTGTCCATGCCTTCATATTTGCCTGCCATAGCGTTCATTTTTGCTTCAAAATCTATGCAGGACGGTGCATCCAGACCGTTTCTCTGTCCCACTTCGAAATCGTTAGGGTCGTGAGCCGGTGTGATTTTTACTGCACCTGTTCCCTTTTCAGGATCCGGATACGGATCGGCAATTACCGGGATTTCCTTGCCTACCAGCGGCAGTATAACATTCTTTCCTACCAGATCCTTATATCTCTC
>JBJESR010000250.1:0-1757 GCA_051882895.1 Lentihominibacter sp. | reverse complement strand
GGAGTTTTTTTGTGATAATTGATAATTTGTTTCTGCTATGGTATGATAAGACATAAGAGCGACGATTATTAATGAAAAGAGAGAATTGCATGATTAAGGAATATTTGATCAAGATAGAAAAAGATCTGGATGTAAGACAGAATCTTATAGAATTAAGGAAGCTGTTGAAGACGGAACAGGGAAAGAAAGAGTGGAATCTGATTCAGAGGAATTATTTTCAGCTGCTGACAGAATTGCTGCAGCATGCAGATGCCAAAGTACGGAAGAATGCGGCATTGATTCTTGGAGAAACAGGAGCTCAGCAGGCTCTTCAGCAATTGTTTGAGGCATATCGGGAGGAAAAGCAGCTTTTTGTGCGGGGCGCCTATCTGACAGCCATGAGCAATCTGGATTACCGGCCTTATCTTAGAGTGTTTGAAGAACGGATACAGGAGATTATGAATACAGTCATGACACCGGAGAATCAGAAGCACCTCAATGAAGAATTAAAATTGCTGCGGGAGATGCTGCTTACGATGGAAGCTCCGAAAAAGCATCGATTTACCGGCTTTTCAGTACCATCAGAGTTGATTTTGCTGACAAGTCCGGGCTTTGAACAGTTGACTGTGGACGGAATGCCGGCAGCTTGTCAGCGGACGGCCCATATCATGAATGGGGGCGTACGGGTGATGACGGAAAGACCCGGAGCTTTGATGGAACTGCGTACAGTGAAGGGGATTCTTTTCCGCTTTTGTAAAAATCCTCTTGCATCCAATGATTATCGGACAGTAGCGGCTGCTATTATGGAAGCCGGACTCCTGGAATATCTGCAGAAGCGTCATGAAGGCCAGACACCTTTTTATTTCAGAATAGATCTGCGGACCCGGCTGGTATTGAACGAGAAGAGTCAGTATGTGAAGCGCCTGGCGGGGGAGCTGGAACGGCTGTCAGAGCATCGGCTTCAGAACTCCGCATCCAATTATGAATGCGAGCTTCGAATCACAGAAAATAAACAGGGACTGTACAGCGTATATTTGGTGCTGCATACATTTCCGGATACCCGGTTTGCTTACAGGAGAAATGCATTGGCTACGTCCATGCACCCTGTGCGGGCGGCAGAGATAGTGGCATTGGCTGATGAATATCTGGCAGAGGAGGCCACAGTTCTGGATCCATTCTGCGGAACGGGAACATTGCTGATTGAGAGATACAGAAGGAAGAAAGCTGCCAATCTTTACGGTGTGGATATCTATGGTAAAGCTATAGAACTGGGACGTGAAAATGCGCAGCTGGCTCATGTGCCTGTCTATTTTATTAACAGGGATTTTAAGGATTTTACCCACAGCTATCAATTTGATGAGATTATAACGGAGTTTCCGGCGCGGTCAGATAAGATGACGTCGGATATGCTCTATGAATTGTATAAGACTTTTATTGGAAAGCTGCAGGGATGGATGAAGGATGCCGGACAGGTGATTGTATGTACGACGGAAGAAGGATGGCTGTCCAGGCTGGCGGCTCAGAGCGGTTATCTGAAGACGGAGGCAGTTTATCACTTATCAGGGAAAAGAGAGACAGCTCTGGCTATCATGAAGTACAGAGGTTAAGGGCATGCAGACGTTTTATTCAATAGGGGAAGTACATCAGATGACGGGCTTTTCTGTTCCTGCATTACGGTATTACGCCGATATGGGAATTATTGTGCCGGAAAAGGTGGATACGCAGACAGGCTATCGCTATTATAGCTTTGATGATATACGCCGCCTGGAGACGGTGGG
>JBJESR010000249.1:0-7913 GCA_051882895.1 Lentihominibacter sp. | reverse complement strand
ATCTCCATAAGGATTCACCGCTCTGCTCATCTTCCCGTACGCATTTTTATCAAATAGATTATTAATCTCCTGATATATCGTGTTTTCATCCGTACCAACCAGCTTCAGAGTTCCTGCTTCCACACCTTCCGGCCTCTCGGTAGTGTCTCTCATCACAAGAACCGGTTTGCCCAGCGAAGGAGCTTCCTCCTGAATTCCGCCACTGTCAGTCAGGATCAGATAACTCCGATCCATAAAATTATGAAAATCCAGTACGTCAAGAGGTTCGATCAGACGAATTCTGTCGTGATTCCCGAATATTTCACCTGCGACCGCACGAACTGCAGGATTCAGATGAATCGGATAAATGACTTTCACATCCTCATGCGCCTCCACAATACGGAGGATTGCACGGAACATTCTCTTCATGGGCTCTCCAATATTTTCCCGACGATGTGCAGTCAGCAACAGCAGCTTTTTATCACCAACCCAGTCCAGCTGAGGATGATGATACCCCGCCGTAACTGTAGATTTCAGAGCATCAATTGCAGTATTACCTGTTACAAATATTCTTTCCGGATTTTTGCCTTCTTTTATCAGATTCTCTTTTGCCTTTAAAGTAGGCGCAAAATGTAAAGATGAAATGATACCAACTGACTGTCGATTAAATTCTTCAGGATACGGAGAATACAGGTCATACGTCCGCAGACCCGCCTCGACATGTCCAACAGGGATACGCATATAAAAACATGCAAGCGCAGTAGAAAAAGTAGTTGTCGTATCTCCATGTACCAGTACAATATCCGGCTTTTCTTGTTCAAGAATACCACCGATTCGGTTCAAAATCAATGTAGTAATATCAAATAAAGTCTGATTCTGCTTCATAATTGATAAATTATAATCCGGCACCACATGGAAAGTCTCCAATACTCTTTCCAGCATCTGCTGATGCTGTCCTGTTACGCATACAATTGTCTGAATTTTACTGCGCTGCTTCAATTCCATAATCAGCGGGCACATTTTTATGGCTTCCGGTCTTGTTCCGAACACAACCATCACTTTTTTCATGAATTTATTCTCCCTTTAATTCATCATTATCATCTGCAGATTCCGGAAAATGCGCAGGTAACAAAAAGGAAGGCCGTCACATTAAACGAAAGCATAATGCGATAGCCTTCTCTATTCATCTGTCTACATGCAATCCATGTATTTTACTGCGTTTCTGTATCTGCTTCCGGCAGAAACACATTAAGTGTTTCTGTCAAAAGATTGCCTTATCAGAAACTGGAGTGTGATGAAAATTATTCTTCATCCTTTCCATATGTACGGTAAAGGAATGTCACGATATCACCACGGATACAGTTATTATCAGGTGCAAAATGTGTTGCATCATAACCTGTGGTAATGCCATTCTCGTATGCCCACAGCACTGCATCATAATAATACTCGCCTTCCTTTACGTCCTCAAACGGATTTTCAGTAGTATATGAAGGCTCGCCTTTCTGGCGATAAATGAATGTAACAAACTGAGCTCTTGTTACAGTATCATCAGGTGCAAAATGTGTTGCATCGTAACCTTTTGTAATATTATTCTCATATGCCCACAGCACTGCTTTATAATAGTATTCATCTTCAGGAATATCTTCAAAAGGATTCTCTGTGATAGTCGGTTCCGGTTTGCCCATGGTTCTCCAGAGGAAAGTTACAACATCTGCACGTTTACAATCATTTTTAGGTGCAAAATGTGTTGCATCATAACCTGTGGTAATACCATTATCTAAAGCCCACATAACAGCATCGTAGTAATAATCATCCTCATCGACATCCTCAAAAGGATTACTATCTTCTTCAAAAATCTGATTTACAGTTTTTTCATCCGTATATTCTTTCTCATCGAAAATAGCGGTTGCGATATAGGTTGTAGTAGAAGTCTTTCTGTTAAGCTTCTTGGTGATTTCTGCTTCTACAGTCACATCACCACATGTTGAGCAGGTAAAAGTTGCAGTTGCACCAGTGCATCTGCTGTTTTCATCCTCAGGATCCTCCTGCTCCCAGTTCCATGTCGGCTGATCTTCAATATATGTATGACCTGTTGCAGGGTCATCAGGATTTTCTACTGTTCTGGAACTGATATAGTTTACATCATCAACTGTTACTGTTGCTGTATAAGTAAATGAACCACTTTCAGTACAGGTTGCACCTGTTGTGCTTGATTTAATTGTCTCATCAGCAACAGATGCAGTTACTTCATGTTCGGCTCCGCAAACATCACAGAGGAAATAAGCGGTTGCACTGGAATAGTCATCTGCCCATATCCACTTAACTGCAGCTTCCTGAGTTACATTGCCGGCATCATCTGTTTCTTCCTGATTGAGATAAGAATGCTTACCTTCACCAACATCCTTCGTAGCTGTTTTTGTATTATCGCTCTCCAAAGTTGCTGTAAATATACCTGTCTCGCAATCACCCTCCACTGTTGCAACTTCACGTATGCTTAATGCAGGATTTTCCCAGATACAATCGAATCTGTGATCCTTCAGATCTGCAGGAACCTGATACATGGAAGCTTCTGTGCCATCAGTTGACCATGTCCAAACCCTGGTCAGATTGTTTTTCAGCTCTGAAACTTCTTCATCAGAAATAATTGTATCACTTCCTTCAAGATAATCTTCAACTGTTTTCTGTTCTTCGTCTTCTTCAGCTTCTTCCACTTCAAAAGCATGTCCACAGTCTACACATACATAACTGGTACCTGTCTGCCAGTCACCATTATCATCCTTGGTATAATAGGTCTCATTGAACTCTACATAACGGTGGCCTGTGCCGTGAAGTACTTCTTTAGCTGTTAATGATACACTATTGCTTCCACCATAAGCAACTTCAACATCTTCTCCGGCATATTCGGGCATTGAATAGCCGTCAATTGTTCCAAAAGCAGCAATTGCATTGTTGATTTCAGTAACTGTAAATACAGGATCGCCTTCTGCATTCAATACTTCAGCTGTATAGGATACTTCACCCTCAGATACTGCAGAATTTTCAAGTGCAGGGTCGATAGAATCAGTAGGATCTACAGGAGCAGTATCTCCCTCCGCCTTAATCAAAGTGGTAGAAGCCAGAATCTGAGCATCTTCGTCCTCTGAATCTTTCACTTCAATATTCAAAACTGCAATTGCAGCAGCGCCATCTTCAACAGTCGCTGTTAAAGGTAATTCAGCACTTGCTCCGTAAGGAACTTTAATGTCAGTATATTCTGTTCCAGATAAGTTATATCCTGCAGGTAAACCAAAACCTTCTACTGCTGCCTGAATATCATCTGAACTGAATGTTGCCTTCTCACCTGCTTTACCGCTTTCAGTTAATGTAGTGGAAATGGTGCGGGCGGTATCACCTTCACCAATTGTAACTTTAATATTCAAAGCTGCAATTCTTGTCGCTGTAGAATCTTCAGATTCAATCTTGCCACATTCCTGACAACGGGTTACACTATATTCATCTTCAGTACAGGATGCAGGAACTGTAACAGTTTCGTTCACGTGACTGCCGCCTGTTAAGTGTTCCATATCAATGGTACCAACAATATTGGCACACCACATGAATTCATCGTTATCGTTTTCCTCATCGCTGTTATAGTATGCGTTGTAGACGGGATTATAATTACTTTCTGCAAACTGATATCCGTAACTGCTGTAATCCTTTAACTCACCAAAATCTTTACCTGAAATAAATGCATAACGTGTTGCGACGGAAACATACATCGTCATATTACCATCTTCATCAGGCTTAATTGTCATATCAGCCAGAGGAGGATTCTGAACAGTAATACCATTATCACCAGGCTCGCTTGCCATGGAGAAGCCCATACCGCCAAGACCCTGGGACATATCTCGTTTGCCGCTTACTTCTGTGTATTCAACCAGTTTTTCAACAGCACCTGTTTCCAGATCATAGGAAAGAATACAGTTGGAAAGACTGAAATACAGCATACCATCATAATATGCACAGGAAATGGAGATTGAAGGATATTCCTCCACATAAGCCTGATGTTCTTCATAAAGATCAGCAATCAGTACATTGTCTTCCAGCGCATCGGCTTCGGGGTTATAAACCTGACCATTGTTAAAATCCACCAGAGTTACAAAAGAGTCATCAGTATCTTCCTTCGTTGCGTCATGGTAAACCAGTTTGTATTCCGTATTGGTAAATAAACTCTCATAATCGGTTATATTTCCATCAGCAGCTCTGCTGGTGCCGGATGAGCCATTACCATAATCATTCATAATGTTTATCAGGTCTGTAGAATCATAGAAATAATAGATTCTATCATCTACCTTGTAAGTATGGCTCTTTGCATATGAAAACCATGTATGTTCATATGATGTATCTGTTGCAATATCTTCATATAAAGTATAAAGTACATCTATATTACCCTCATACATATCACGACATGTAGTATCACTGAACAGGAAGTACAGATTATTCAGATTGCCATCTGTCTCAACACGGTCACGGTTCATACATTCCACATAAATATCAATGTAGCAGGGATCCACATAATACCAGTTTCCATCAATTTTTACTGCATTCCAGTAATGAACTTCACTGAAGTTTGAGTCCTGACCAAACATGGTAATTTCTGCATCAAACTTGATTTTGACATAATCTGCGATTGCAGCGGAGTCTGCGCTCCACACATAATCGCCATTCTCATCCTGTATGTAATTCAGTTCTTTATAGGATTTCCAGTTTTCAGCCTCATCCAGACCAATTGTGACATCATTCAGATAGATACCAGGGTTTGCACACTGCAGCAGATAAGCATATACGTTCGCATAACCAAAGCATACTGCTTTTTTACCAACAAAGACACCAACCTGATTGGACCCCCACAAACCTGTAATAGCACTTGCTGTGGAAGCTGCCTGCTGTGCACCGCTGCCGCCTTCTTCCTGAACATCTGCCATGTAAGATTCCGCCTGCATTTCAGCGATTGTTTTTGCCTGATCTTCGCCATAAATATCCACCAGAGCATTATAGGTTCCATCATACACCTGCTGATAAATCACATTATACATACAGTTATATGCATAGGTATAAAGCGGATTCTCAGACGGTACAGGCTGTACCATTTCTTCCATGATATAATCCATGGCAAAAGTACAGTTGGCTGCCAGCCATTCATTGATCGCCAAATATTTCTGAACAGTAGTCATACCTTCTTCAATAGAAGCAAGAGCTTCATTTCTTCCGGCGATAACTTCGTCTTTATATTCAGAAACCGCAAACTGGGTACCGAGATAATACAGCTGAACCAGACCGGACAGAACGTCATATCCAATATAACCTGCCTGAGCATAATCCTCAGATATACCTGCAATGTCCAGCAGAGAGCCGATAGGACTTGCCTCGCTGTCTCTGGTGGTATTGTAAGGCACCTGTACACCAAACATATCTGCATTCTCTTCACAGAGCTGAATATACTGTGCATACATGCCCAGCAACGTCTGGCTCTGTTCATCAGTCAGGCCATATACAGTCTGATTTGCTTCCAGTTCATCAGACATCAGAGCTACCATCGGATCCATCTCAACTTCCGTTGTGGTAACATTGCCTTCTGAATCGGTTTCATATGTAACATCGACCGCATCGGTCAGATTATTTTCTTCCAGAATTTCTGCTGTTACAGCATCCATCTTTTTGGAAGAGATATTAAATCTGGAAAGATCAGTAGTGCCATTGCCGCTGAAAATAGCCTCTTTAACAGCAGCTTTTTCCTCACTCTCCTCTACGCCGCTTTCGGCGTCCTCGTCACTGATTCCCAGCCCCAGTGATGAGATAATTTTTGCTGCTTTAATATTATTGCGTGCAGTTGAGCTGAGTGAAAACTTGCCTGCACTGGCAGTGCTGTCATCCGAATCACCTGCAGGAGCAGCAAAAGCTGCAGGAGTAATTGTGCTTATTACCATTGTAAAAACAAGTAAAGCAGCAGCAAACTTCCTGATGTAATTTTTCATTTTCTTACCCTTTCCTTAAAAAATGAGATTTTAGTATGTGACTATAGCAAAAAAAGCAAAAATACTCACCAAATGGTATTTCCTGCGATTAATTCTATCAGATTCATGCAGAAATCAGATTATTAACGACAAAAATATTATATAATTTATCTGATTTTAATCTAATTCTAATATAAGAATATCACATCAGAAACCTGTTGTCTATTGTTTATTTCTAAATTATTAGAATGATTTTCAGCTTGACAGACATCCCTGCGTATTTCTTAAATAACCATTAGAACTCGTTTCATCATAGCATAAACTTCCAGATTAGTCTATGTTCATCTTGCATATTTTTACATTTTTTAGTTGTCATATAATAACAAGTTCAATAATAAAAACAAGCACGCAGCTTGCTACAGATACTACGAAAAGACTCTGTCCTGCCCATGCCAGCAGAATGGCTGCTATGAGGGCTGCAAGTGCAGACCATGTGCTCTGGGTGGCATCAAGAATGGCCGGGAAGGTCATTACCGCCAGAGTCACGTAAGGAACATAATAAAGAAAGGAACGGATAGTACGGTTCCTGATTTCCTTACGAATCAATGTCAGGGGCAGCACGCGGATCAGGTAGGTGGTGGCTGCCATTACAAACAGGTAAATGTATACGTTATGCGTCATAAAAAACCTCTATTCTTTCATCTTTTGAATTTCCGGATTCTTCTGTACAGGTTCGGGGCTTTCCGTTTCATCATCCACTGGGAAAAACACCGCAGCGGCCAGTGAAATAACTACAGTCAGGATAATGATGCGGACGCCCGAAGATATCTGCGCAAATACAGGTACTTTTGAAAAAATCAGGCTTGCACTGAAGCTGATGACTACCAGTGCTGCTATAATTTTGCTCCTGCGGGCCGGCGGAATAAATATGGCAATAAACATACCGTACAAACCTACTCCCAGAGCACTGACTGCGCGTGATGGCAGAAGGTTTCCCAGAATCACTCCCAGATAAGTACCAAATACCCAGCCAGGGGAAGCTACGGAAATGGCTCCATATGTATAAAATGGATTCAATTTCCCCGGTACGGAAATCGAAACGCCAAATATTTCGTCCGTAACAAAAAAGCCGATGAGCAGACGGTGCAGCATCGAAGTATCGGATGACAGCTTCTGGCTCAAAGCACATGACATCAGCAGATATCTGGCATTGGCTACTGCCTCCATAATACACAGTTCCAGATAGGAAGCTCCTGCAGCAATCAGGGTAAAGCCGATGAATTCACCTGCCGAAGCATGGTTTGTCAGACTGGCAAGCAGGGACTGCAGCGCAGTAAGTCCGGCTTTTTTAGCCGTAATTCCCAGAGTCAGAGCAACGGCAAAATACCCCAGCGCAATGGGGATGCCGTCCTTCATTCCCTGCAGAAACCAGGTACGATTTTCAGTTTTCATTAAATTCTCCCTCCAATCCGGCAGATGAAAACATCCGGCGGACACATTATAATACGGAATACATTATAATCACGAAATTTCGGTTTTGCAACGCAAATCAGCGCAAAACAGCACTATTTTTTCATTGACAACAAAAAATTCATATTATATAATGGCTGGTAAATTGCGATGACAAAGAGAAGTAACACTGATTATCGTTCCCAGAGAGTGGAGGCCGGTGCGATCTCCGCAAAGTGAATCAGCGTGAATAACACTTTACCAGCAGTAATCTGAACGTGAAACCCGGTCAGCGGCTGTCCCGAAGAGCATACCGTTCTCAGATCCGGACTTCATCAGTAGGTGCACCGTAAGCTGTGCGTTAAACAGCAGGTTTTTAACCGATGAGTGGCTGTATTACAGTAATTCAGGTGGTACCGCGGACATTACACTGTTCGTCCTGACATTTTCAATATCAGGATGAGCAGTTTTTTGCGTGTTAAGCCATGAGCC
>JBJESR010000248.1:0-7952 GCA_051882895.1 Lentihominibacter sp. | reverse complement strand
AATGCCTTGTTAATCTAAATATATCACTTTGTTAAATTGCCGTCAATGGATTTCAACTTCGCTGTCGGAAGTTGTAATTTTCTGATAAATATATCGTGACTGCTTTTCTTAAGATACACTTTACATGAATTTCACATTTAAAATCTCTGTTTTTTAATTGCGTATGTGGTATAATTATACAATACAAAGAGAGGTGAGTAACATGACTATGAATTTTATCAGACAGACCCAGCAGATGCTGCTGAATAAAAAAACTCTGAAAAATACAGGAATGACAAAGACTGCTGTTAACCGGATGCTTGCGGATTACCAGTGGAAGAAGAAACTAAGCAGGCTGGTGGAAAACGGTGATTACTCCTCAGAAGGACTTCTAGCCGAACTGAAGCCGATGCTGGATATTCTGGCTTCTGAACCCGAGCAGGGATGGCTCAGATACATATGTGATGTTACCACAGCTCATATGTATCCGGATAATTTTTCGGCAGATACAACAGAAGAACGGCAGCGGGCAGCCTACTTTTTTCTTGTAAATTACAGAGCGATGCTGGAACACGAGAAGGAGGTCAGAGGTTTTTCGCCTACTGATCATATTGAATTCATATCTGAAGAATATACATCGGAATGTATCACTTCCAGGGAATATGAAAGAT
The DNA here is from genome assembly GCA_051882895.1 of Lentihominibacter sp. Classification (GTDB taxonomy): domain Bacteria; phylum Bacillota; class Clostridia; order Peptostreptococcales; family Anaerovoracaceae; genus Lentihominibacter. The sequence continues at coordinate 7,302 of JBJESR010000248.1, read as the reverse complement.
TCCGAAAATACTGGGATGACAATTTCATAACTGAATTCATGAGAATCAGCAGAGAGATTACACCTTTTAATACTATAGGTCATATCGGAGGCGTGCATCATGTGGCAACCTTTGTGGGAATGCAGCTTATCGATACTGATGTTCCTGTTGATATAGCCCTTGTTTCAGGAGCAGCAGCAGGTCATGATCTCGGTAAATACGGCTGTACACAGCAGGAAGTGAGAAGGATACCATATCTCCATTACTATTATACTGATGAACTGCTGAAGAGAGAAAAAATGCCTATGATAGCTCATATTGCCAGCAATCATTCGACATGGGATCTTGAGCTTGAGAATCTTTCTGTGGAGTCTCTTCTCCTGATATACGCGGATTTCAGAGTAAAGAGCAGCAGGATAGATGGTGAGGAGGTCGTGTTCTTCTACACACTTAATGAAGCCTTTGATGTTATTCTGGGAAAGCTTGACAATGTGGATGAAGCGAAGAAACACAGATATGAAAGAGTCTACGCGAAGCTTAAGGATTTCGAGAATTACCTTGTAAGTCTTGGAGTCGAAACTGATATCAGCAAGATTCCGGGAAGAAACAAAGGAAGAAAAAAGAAAAACTATGCTCTTATGATGGGAAATGAGGTCGTTGAGAATATCAAATATACTGCAATAGAGCACAATGTGAAGATAATGAGTATTTTCAACAATGAATCAGCCTTCGGAAGTCTGCTGGAGGCGGCCAGAAGTGAGAAGCTGTGGAAAAGTCAGAGAGCATATCTGAATATACTGTCAGAGTATCACACATATATGACAAAACAGGAGAAACTGCTGACTCTTCATTTCCTGTATGATCTTCTGTCGCATAGAGAAGGAGATATCAGACGCCAGGCAGGAAGGCTCATGGGAACTATCATAGCCAGATATGACGATATATACAGAAAGGAACTTCCTGAGAATGCCAAAGGTGTTGTCAGAACCGAAGCTGCAGATGTCTGGAAAGTATATCTGGATAAAATAGTTTTCCCGGATTACAAAGTGACAGATCAGCATAGAAGCTGGATCGGATATACCCTTAAAGTAGTCATGCAGGGAATGCTGGAGCACGCCGATCAAGTTGACATAAAACATTTTATGGACATCTATTTTAAACTGTTTGATCCTGGAGATATTAAAGACAGTGAAGTGTTCGTGCTGCTGGATTCTGTAATTGCAGTACCAGAAGAAATGATCTGCAGTGAGAAGGCTTTTGCTGTGCTCAGGTTTGCTGCGGAGGTTTCAGGCAGAGAGCCTGTAGAAATAAAAACCGGTGCACTGCGTGCTGCAGAGTATATTGCTTCGCTGGGAATGGTATGTACGGATACTCTGGATTATGTTCGGAAAATAATAGACAATGTCAGACGTCATGATTCAAGTATAAGTATAGTATACCTTATTCAGAAAGTTCTTGATAACATAGGTGATGAAGATCTGAAGCATGAATACTGTGATGTGCCGGCAAGACTGTCAGACAGCAGGAAGCTTGAAAATGTGACTCCTGCACTGCTGAGAGAAAACCTGAAGGTAGGGACTCCATGGGTGGTAAAAATTATCAATATTGAATATCTGCTGGATAATGTGGAAAACGGCAGACTGGATACCCAGAAATTCCATCTGGCAACACATCTGTCCAATCTTCTTAAAGTAAGTGAGCGTGTCACTGTACGTCATAACGCAGGAAGAGGACTGATAAAGCTTATAAAAACTCTCCCGGTAGAGCAGATAAATGAGCTTGTCATAGAGCTTACAAAGGGCCTTGAGATAGGTGAATATCAGTTTTCGAAGTATATACCCGAGTACCTGGGAGAAATGGTGCTGTATCTTGAGCCTGGTGAACTGGATGAATTTATCGACAATCTGGGAGAACTTATTCAGAGTACAAATGACAGGATAGGATCAGTGGCCCTTGATACAGTCGGCGAGGTACTTAAGAAATACTCATCATACAGATACAGGAATGCAGAAAGTCAGGAGGATTATATAAGCAGGCAGTCAAGACTGCTGGGTATGCTGCTCAGAGGTCTGGCTACGTATCATGAAGTGGTAAGCCAGGAAGCCTTCATGGTTATCGGACAGTATATTTTCGGTAGCTGTGAGCTGTCACAGAATGAGAAGTTTGATATATTCAGGCAGATATACAAGAAGATGCTTACTCTGATTTCATCCATCAAAGAGTACAAAGAGTACGATATGAACTTTTTTACAAATGCTGCTGCTCTGAACCACATTTACAGATTTATTGCAGAGTATAACTTCAGCTGCGGTGAAATGAAACTTCCTGTCAACAGGAATATAGCTTTCTTCCCGGGAACCTTTGATCCGTTTTCCCTCAGCCACAAAGGAATCGTTCAGGCAATAAGAGATGAAGGGTTTGAGGTTTATCTGGCAATTGATGAATTCTCCTGGTCAAAGAAAACCCAGGCGAGAATGATACGAAGACAGATAATATCCATGTCGGTGGCTGACGAAGCGGACGTGTTCCTTTTTCCGGATGATTTCCCTGTAAATATTGCGAACCCGGAAGATCTGAGGAAGCTCAGAGGGCTGTTTCCCGACAGGGATCTGTACATGGTGGCAGGCAGTGATGTTGTAATCAATGCGTCGTCATACAAGGCCGAACCTTCGGAAGACTCTATCCATACTATGAACCATATAGTGTTCAGGAGAGAAACACTGGAGGGAGGCTGCAAGGATGAAAATGTACTCAGGCAGACATATGGACGTATATCAGGCAGAATACGCGAGCTGCAGCTGCCGGTTTACCTTGAAGATATAAGTTCCACACGAATAAGAGAAAACATAGATCACGGACGAGATATTTCCAATCTGATAGATCCTGTGGCACAGAATTTCATATATGATAACAGTCTGTATTTAAGAGAGCCGCAGTATAAAAATGTATTTGAGATCAGAAACATCTCGTTTGAATCACTGCGCAGAGCCGACAGTACAATTCTGGAGGATGTAAAAGGGGATATCAGTGCCGGAGGACTTGATATAAGAACCATGAAAGCTTACCTTGATGATCCTCGTGTGGAGATGGCTGTCATACGTGACAGCAGCGGCAGGATTGCGGCTTTCGCGGCTGTGAACGGACTTGAGACAGGGCAGCTGTATGAAGAATTCAGAGATGCTGAGATAGCGTCATATCTCAGATCCAAAGCAACAGGAAAAATGATAATCATCCGGGCTCTTTACTGTGCTGTCAAGGCTGATATGAGAAATCTGATACAGATAATAATGACAGAGGTGCTGGCAGAAGCTGCTGAAAACGATGTGACTTACGCTGTGTTTCATCCCCTTGACAGGAAACCGAATCACAGAATAACAGATGTGCTGATGAGGCAGGGATTTACAGAAATAATAATCGACGGAAGGCCTCAGGGAGTGTATGAGGTGAATATGAAGGAGCCTGTAGCCATGATAGAAAACATGGACACAGTACTTAAGGCTCCCTTCAATACAAATCCGAGAATTCTGGACGTCCTTGAGGAAACTCATGCTGAAATGCAGCGAGCGCTGACCAGGCTGAATCCGGGTAACCTGGTGCTTTCCTTCAATGCAGGGATAATGCATCAGAAAATCGTGAACATGGTGACAAAGACAAATAATGTTCCCAATCACCCGCTGCCTGTGAGAACTCTGGGCGAATGCATGTGTGTACCTTTTGGCAAGATACTGAAGGGAATGGCTGTGCCTAACACGGTAACCAAGACTCTTCATACGGAGAAAATGTTCTCGCCTACACTGGACAGCTTCACTATAGAGGAATATCCGATGTATGCAGGTATAGAAGATCAGATAAGAACCATCAAATCTTTCGGAAGACCTGTGATACTGGTGGATGATCTGTTGCACAAGGGCTACAGAATCAAGGCTCTGGATCCTATTTTCAAGGAAAACGGTCTGGAAATAAGAAAAATGATCACCGGGCTGCTTTCGGGACATGGCAGAGATCTGATGACGATACAGGGAAGAGATGTTGAAAGTGCGTATTTTATTCCTAATCTGAAGACCTGGTTTGTTGAATCAACATTATGCCCGTTTATCGGAGGTGACGGTGTGCGAAGCGAGGAAAAAACAGAGGCCGGGCTTATCCCGTCCATCAACCTGATTCTTCCGTTTGCCGCACCGGGATTCCTGCATGATTCAAGCAGAGAGGCCGTGTTTGAGCTCTCCAGAGTCAGCCTGGAGAATGCAGCTAAGATTTTCGGAACCCTCGAGGACGAATATCAGAATATTTTCGAGAGAAAGCTGACAATAAAACGTTTATCAGATGCTGTGATATCACCGAGGATGCCTAATGGGTCAAACCGTGTGGCAGTCGATTTCAATCTGTCACCGTCGGTGTACATGGCGGATTATATGGAAAGATTACTTAGACTGGAAAGTGCATTGAAATGAGATATTTGAGTGAATTGGCATACAGCGGCAGAATAGCCGGCAGAACAGATAAAGGATTCTATTTAAGTTCAGGTATACAGAGGATAGGAGAGAGCAGCGGGAAAAGTGTGAACCTTCTTGCCCTTGGTGACGTGGGAGGTACGGTTCTGATGGGTCTGAGACTTCTGGGAACAGGTGTTATTTCTCAGATCGGTATTTATGATCTGAATGAAAAGCTGCTGAGAAGGTATGAGCGTGAGATCAACCAGATATGGTTCCCCGACGGCAGGAAAATGCCTCATGTCAGGATGCTTAAGCAGGACGAGCTGTTTGACTGTGACATGTTCATATTCTGTGCCTCCAGGGGTGTCCCGCCGATAGGAGTGTCAGGGGACGTCAGGATGGCTCAGCTTCAGGCCAATAAGCAGCTGGTGTCCATATATGCAGGACAGGCGGCGGAATCAGGTTTCGGAGGGATTTTCGCAGTTGTGTCAGATCCTGTGGATCCTCTGTGCAAAGCAGCACTGGAATGTGGACTTGATGATGATCAGATTCAGGGATACGGACTTGGAGTTATGAACGGCAGAGCAATGTACTTTGCCGAAAAAGATGCAAGGTTCGGGCGCTATATCGATGAAGGAAGAGCTTTCGGACCTCATGGTGAAGATCTTGTGATAGCTGACAGCGTATTGAGTTATGATCATGAGAACTCTCTTGAACTTACTGCTCTGACAGTGAATTCCAATATGGAAACAAGGGCAGACGGTTTCAAACCATATATTGCTCCGGCGCTTTCCTCCGGTGCGATATCACTGCTGGAAACTCTGAAGGGTGGCTGGAACTATTCTTCTGTATATTTCGGGAAAGACGGTTCCGGCGCGTTTCTGGGATGCAGGAACAGAAGGACTGCTGATGGAATAGAGATAGAGAACCTTCCTCTTGATGATATACTGTTCGGCAGAATAGAAAAAGCATACAGGAATCTTGAGAAGCTTTAAGGGAGGCATAATAAAATATGAAAGAACTTGTTATAATCAATCCCTTCTGTCCGGAGGAAAACAAGAAAGAACGGCTTGAAAACATAATCAGATACAGCACCGAAGGGTGTTCATGCAGGCTCCTGACAACTGTTGAGGAAGTGGAAACAGCTGATCTCAGGAACAAAAAAATTCTGTTCACAATTTCTCTGGGCAAGTCAGGAATCAACCTGAGCTGGTACAGCATAATGAAATATTTCAGACTGAACCATGAAGCACTGGAAGGATCTGTAGGAGGCGTGATACTTGACGGCAACTGTGAATTTTACACAAAATCCACAGGAAGAAGCCTTGTATTCACAGCCAACAGGGCAGGCTGCACTTTCCCGGGAAGACCTCTTGTCGAGGGTACACGAACACTCAAGAATTACAATATTCAGGCTCAGAATCTTCACACTGATAATATAGGTGCATATATGGCAGCGGGAAGGGCACTCGTGAATAACATTCTGAATTACGAGCCGGTAAAAAAAGCAAACCCTAAGGTTCTGGTGCTTCATTCAAGCAACAGCAGGACTTCCAATACTCTGGCTCTCTGGAATATGGTAAGAAAGCATCTGCCGGAATGTGAAATAAAAGAAATATCTCTGAGAAACGGCCAGATAATGGACTGCAGAGGCTGTTCCTATGAAACCTGCAGACATTTCGGGGAAGAGGAGGGATGCTTTTATGGAGGCGCAATAACAGAAAAGGTATATCCTGCGATTCTTGAAAGCGATGCCCTTGTAATGGTGTGCCCGAATTACAATGATGCTGTAGGCGGCAACCTGACAGCGTTTGTTAACAGAATGACTGCACTGTTCACTACTCACAGGTTTTATGACAAAAGCCTGTTCGGTATTATTGTGTCGGGATACAGCGGTGGTGACATTGTTGCAGAGCAGCTTATAAGCGGTCTTAATATGAATAAAACCTTTGCATTGCCGGGGAAATTTGCTATACTGGAAACGGCAAATGATGCAGGAGCTATACTTGGTGATGCGGAGGTGGAAGCGAGAGCGGAAGCATTTGCGGCAAATATGAGAAGGCATTTGATGGCAGCCGGAAAAGGCGATTAAAACTATTTGATTTGAGAAAGGAGGCAATATCATGACAGAATCTATGGACATGGATGCTAAAAATCAGCAGTTTGATGAAGATCTTGAGAGAATAATCGAACTGCTGGAGGAAAAATCGTACTTCAAAGCCAGAGATGAGATACTGAAGTACAACGAAGTGGATATTGGCGAAATTCTTGAAGAAGTACTGGAACAACTCGGTGTCGAAAAGACAATAATTATTTTCAGAATGCTGCCGAAGGATGTGTCGGTTGATGTTTTTTCATACCTTCCTTCGGATGATCAGCTGGAGATAGTATCAGGAATTACTGACAGAGAAATATCGTATATAATTCAGGAACTCGACTTTGATGACAAGATCGACGTGCTGGAGGAGCTCCCTGCGAATATTGTTGATAAAATTCTCGAAAAGACTCCAAAGGAGGAGCGTAAGCTTATCAACACTTTTCTCAACTATCCTGAAACCTGTGCAGGCAGTCTGATGACTCCTGACTATATAAGTCTTCAGGAGACAATGACGGTGAAGGAAGCTCTGGCATATATCAAAAAAGAGGCTATGGACAGCGAGACTGTCTATACATGTTATGTCAAAAAGGGCGGAAGAAAGCTTGAAGGAATTGTTTCACTGCGTTCCCTCGTTGTTGCGGATGACGACTGCAGGGTATCGGAGCTGATGAATACAGATTATGTGTATGTCAATGTATATGATGACCAGGAAGAAGTATCTGAAATGTTCAAGAAATATGGATTCCTGGCTATTCCTGTCGTTGATAAGGAACACAGGCTGGTGGGTATTAT
>JBJESR010000247.1:0-7984 GCA_051882895.1 Lentihominibacter sp. | reverse complement strand
CAGATGACGGCAGAGATATACCGATTATGGCCATGGGACCGATATGCATTACACCTGAGCTGAAGAGAAAGGGATATGGGAAAACTTTACTGGACTTCTCCCTGAAAAAAGCACAGGAACTTGACTGTGGTGCAGTATGCTTCGAAGGAAATATCGACTTTTACGGTAAGAGCGGATTTGTTCAGGCAAGTGAATTCGGTATTCGATATCATGGGCTGCCTGAAGGTGAGGATGCATCATTCTTTTTATGCAAAGAGCTGATACCGGGATATTTAGATGGTATTTCCGGCGAGTATGCGCCACCGCAGGGATATTTCGTCGATGAAACGGAAGCAGAGGAATTCGATAAGGAGTTTCCTGTAAAGGAAAAACTGAAGCTTCCGGGCCAGATATTCTAGAATAAATATGATTGAAAATAAAGCGAGCGTTTATTATAATACTTGACAAACGGTCGCTTATATTTATGCCGGAAGGAGCAGGGTTTATGAGCAATACTAAGGAGGATATTCTGATAACGGCACTGCATCTGTTTGCTGCAGATGGCTATGAGGCAGTATCAGTAAGTAAGATAGCAGGTGAGCTGGGTATGACAAAGGGTGCACTTTACAAGCACTACAGGAACAAACGTCATATTTTTGACAGCATTACAGAACGGATGGAACAGAAGGATGCCGAGAATGCAGAAAGATTTCAGATGCCTGAAGGTCTTCGTGAAGATATGCAGGATAAATACAGTAATGCATCAATCCAGTATTTCATAGAATACAGCAAGGCCCAGTTCAGATACTGGACCTGTGACGATTTTGCAGCTTCATTCCGGAGAATGCTGACTGTGGAGCAGTACAGAAGCAGTGAAATGCAGAAGCTTTATCAGCAGTATCTTGCATCGGGACCGGTCGGTTATGTTACAGACCTTTTCGATAGCATGGAGATTGAAGCTCCGGAGCAAAAAGCAGCGGAGTTTTATGGCATACTGTTCATTTTTTACAGCATATATGACGGCACAGAAGACAAGGAACAGGTAATGCAGCTTTGCTGTGACACCATAGATGATTTTGCTGACAGAGAATTACGATAAAATACGTACCTGAAACCGCCAGGTGACAGATTGTAAAGTGCACATGGTGGCATGCAACCGCTGTACAGGGTATTATGAACGTGTTGACAGGTGCTGTATTACGGCGATGGATCATGTTTATCAAGCAGGAAAGGAATTGACATTATGATATTAGCTGATAAAATCATTAATGAAAGAAAAAGAAACGGCTGGTCTCAGGAGCAGCTGGCAGAAAAACTGTCGGTTTCAAGGCAGGCTGTTTCAAAATGGGAAGGTGCACAGTCGGTCCCGGATCTTCAGAGAATAACGAAAATGGCGGATCTTTTCGGAGTGACTACAGACTATCTTCTGAAGGATGAGATAGAACCATCGGATTTTCCGGCAATGAAGGAGCTTGCTCGAAATGGCATTGAAGCAGGAGAAAACAGCTGCGGGGTACCTCTGAGAAGAGTGTCCATGGAGGAGGCAAATGAGTATCTCAGGGTCAGGAAAGAGGTGGCACCATTTATCGGATTAGGTGTATCTCTGTGTATACTGAGTCCGGCACTTCTGATAATGCTTGCGGGATTCTCGGATTCCCATATTTGGGGTCTGAGTGAAAATATGGCTGCCGGGACAGGTCTTACAGTGCTTCTGGTGATGGTGGCTGCTGCTGTGTTTATTTTTATAACAAGAGGATCTAAGGAAAAGAGATTTGAGTTCCTAAGTAAGGATGATTTTGAAACAGAGTATGGCGTCACAGGAATGGTGAAGGAAAGACAGAAACAGTCTGAAAACAGACTGACGGCTAGAACAGCTGCAGGTGTCATACTCTGCATTCTGAGTGTAATACCGCTTGTTGTTTCAGGAATACTGGAGGCACCTGATTATGTATGCTGCGGGATGGTGTCTGTACTTCTGGTGCTGGTTGCGGCAGGTGCTTACATACTTATTTCCGCAGGAATGGAAAGCGGCAGTTATAATGTTCTTCTTCAGGAGGGTGAATTCACCTCGGAAGAAAAGAAGCGAAGCAGGAAAACTGAACCTTTTGGCGGAATATACTGGTGCACAGTAACTGCAGTATATCTGGGATGGAGTTTCTGGAGCGGAAGATGGGATTTCACGTGGATCATATGGCCTGTGGCAGGAGTACTCTTCGCAGCTCTTACGGCTCTGCTCAAGGTGATAATAAAAGGTAAATGAAATGCAGCAGACAGGAACATACATATACATAGAAGGAGGAGTACCATGGCGCAAAATTCAATAATATATGATTATTTCGGAGGATTATATATCAATCTGACAAACAGATGTCCATGCAGATGTGAATTCTGTGTCAAAAATTACACAGATGGGTTGGGAAGTGCGGATTCGCTGCTGCTGGACAGTGAGCCGACAGCTGATGAGGTTATTGAGGGACTGAAGAAATGGAACGTAGACAGATACGATGAAATTGTGTTCTGCGGATACGGCGAACCGACAGAACGTCTGGATGTGCTGCTTGAAATTGCAGAATATATCAAGGCTACGTATCATAAACCTATACGTATAAACACAATAGGACTTGCAGATCTTATCTGGGGACGGGAGACAGCGCCGGAACTTGAGGGACTTATTGATACTGTCTCTGTGAGTATGAATGAAGCAGATGCTGAGAAATTCAATGCACTCTGTCATCCGAAGTTCGGTATCAGATCGTATGATGCGATGATAAAATATATTAAGGATGTAAAAAAGTACGTTCCCCATGTGGCAACATCAGTGGTCGGATGTATAAGTGAAGAATCTATTGAACTCTGCAGGAAAAAAGCAGAGGAACTGGAAGTCGGATTCCGCGTGAGATAATAATGCCAGGAATTGTTCAGAGCATGATGCATAGAAATATGTATCATGTTTTTTTTTGCAGGATTTTACATACATTTAACCTTCGCAGTACCAAGGATTTAGCACTGTTCATTTAAAATATGCTCAGTAAACAAGATCAAGAAAGGGAGGTCCTGTATGAAACGAAAGGTAGTTTTTATAATGGCCGCAGCGCTGATTGCCGGTACATGTCTGTATGCATGTACGGGCAATGAACAGACTGGAGGCAGTAATGTTGAAGGCCTTGATAAGCTGGCAGAGGTGAAAGCTGTTGCCAGGGAAGAAGGATCAGGAACCCGTGCGGTTTTCGCACAGCTTACAGGACTGGAGAGCAGTAAATCGGAAACTGCAAGTGATATGACAAGAGAAGATGCTCAGATCGAAGAATCCGGTGAAAGCGTACTGGAAGCTGTGAAAGAAGACAGTTCAGCTATAGGATATGTTTCTGCAGGTACGGTTGGCAGCAATGCAGAGGTAAAAACTCTTTCGGTCAATGGAGTGCTCCCGGATGCGGATTCAATAGAAAACGGGAAGTATCCCCTCAGCAGATCATTTTATCTGGCTTATTCAGGAAAACTGAGTGATCTCGAACGGGATTTTCTGGAATATGTCAAAGGTGCAGGACAGGCAATCGTAGCAGAAGATTATGTTGCGATTGGAAGCGAGACGAGTTTTCTGTCATACAAATCATCAGGGAAAATAAAAATAGAAGGTTCAACCTCAGTAGCACCGCTTATGAAGAAACTGGCTGAAGATTACAGTACTTATAATCCGGGGGCAGAAATCATAGTTGAAGAATCCGATTCCACCAGGGGGCTTACAGCTGTGATTCAGGGTGAATGTGATCTTGCCATGGCATCCCGTGAACTTGAAAGCTATGAAAAGGAACTGCTTTCATATGAGATGATTGCCAAAGACGGAATCCTGATAACAGTAAATAAAGAAAATCCGCTGCAGGATATTTCTATCGGGCAGCTTAAAGATATATATGACGGTACGGTAAAGGAATGGGAACAGCTTAACAAGTAGGCTGGCTGATATGAAAACATGATTAGGAGACAACATAGAAATGAATGAGATTTTACAGACAGTATTCGGACTGCTGGGGGGACTGGCAATATTCATTTTCGGAATGAATATGATGAGTGAATCCCTGCAGAAGGCTGCCGGCGAAAAAATGAAAAAGATACTGGGCATACTGACAATAAACCCGGTAATGGGTGTTCTGGCAGGTGCTCTGACAACCGCAGTTCTTCAGAGCAGCAGTGCCACAACGGTAATGGTTATAGGTTTCGTAAGTGCAGGACTTATGACACTGCCCCAGGGAATTTCGGTTATTCTTGGAGCCAACATAGGAACTACGATGACGGCACAGCTGCTGGCCTTCAAAATAAGCGACTATATTCTGGTAATAATTTTTATCGGATTCATATTGTCCTTTGTAATGAAAAACGAAAAGATAAAAAGCATAGGTCAGACGATATTCTCATTCGGACTTCTGTTTGAGGGTATTGAAATAATGGGATCTGTGATGAAACCTCTGGCATCAAGTCCTGTGTTCATTTCCATGATACAGCATGTGTCGGACGTACCGGTGCTTGGAGTTGCTGTCGGAACACTGATGACACTGGTAGTGCAGAGCAGCAGTGCAACAATTGCCGTACTTCAGAATTTCGCATCACAGGCCGGTCCGGACGGTGTGACAAGCATAATGGGTCTTGCCGGAGCGATCCCTGTTCTCCTCGGTGATAATATCGGAACTACAATCACTGCGCTTATTGCATGTATCGGACAGTCAAGAGATGCAAAGAGAACGGCGCTTGCTCACTGTACATTCAATATTTCCGGTGCACTGCTGTTCATATGGTTCACCAAGCCATATGCACAGTTCATCACGATGATATCAACCAAGGGACCGGAAGTTGAGGTAATAGCAAGACAGATTGCGAACGCCCATACGGTATTCAACATTACGATGACGCTGATATGGCTGCCGCTGATATGGCTCCTTGTCAGGATAGTCACAAGAATAATTCCGGACGGCAAAACGATAATTGCCGCCAGCGGCGAGCCGCTGTTTCTTGATGACAAGATGATAGGACAGCCTGCCGCAGCCCTGGAAATGGCTGCAAGAGAAGTACTTCACTGCAGCGATCTGGTATGTGAGCTGCTGGACAAGGTCAAAACGGCTGTAGGAGAAAGAGAAAACAGGAAGATTGAAGAAATCAATGAGGATGGAAACAATATACGAAAGCTGTACAACAGGATTATGGAATATCTGGCTAATATGTTTTCGGCAGGTGTCCTTACTGAAGAACAGGCCTCTCAGACTGCAGGGCTGATGTATATTCTCAGTGATGTCGACAGAATGGGTATGCTGTGTACAGAAGCGGCGGAGTCTGTAAAAGGCGGTCTTGAGAAAAAGAAAAAGTTTTCAAAGGATGCGACGAATGATATAACCGAAAGTCTCGATGTGATTGAAGATATGTACAAGGAAGCTATGACTGCCATACGTACAGGAGAGCTGGAAAATGCCAGAAAGATAACCAAAAAGAAAGAGAAGGTTCTGGATCTTGATATAAATATGAGGAAGAACCATGTAAAACGTGTAAACAAGGGCAGATGCAGGGCAGAGCTGACAAGTGCGTTCACGACTGTACTTCACAGCATAGACAGAATGGGCAGCTCCTGTGCCAATATAGCTGATGCTGCATTGTCAGGTGTGAATTTCGGATATTTCATACAGGAAGAAAACGAAGAAGACGAAGAGTAGAAAAAACTTACTATCCAATAATTTCCGTAGAGAAACGACTCTGAAGAAACAATGGAATCCAGAGTCGTTTCTTTTAATGCGCCCTTGCCAAACAGCTGGTTTACAAGTATTATGAATATACAGATGATTATACAAAGTCCGGCAGTCTGCCGGCGGATAAGGAACTATGAAAAAGATTACAGCAGGTATACTTGCTCATGTGGACGCAGGTAAGACAACTTTATCAGAAGCACTGCTTTATGAAACCGGTGCAATCAGAAAGCTCGGCAGAGTGGATCATGGCAATGCCTTTCTGGATACCGATGTGCAGGAGAAGAACAGAGGTATAACGATTTTTTCGAAGCAGGCCCGATTTACATACAATGACACTGAATTCATGCTGCTGGATACGCCGGGGCATGTTGATTTCTCGGCGGAAATGGAACGTACTCTGCAGGTACTGGATTATGCATTGCTGGTGATAAGCGGCAAGGATGGTGTTCAGGGCCATACTGCAACATTGTGGAAGCTGCTGCAGAAATACAAAGTGCCCGTTTTCATATTTGTCAATAAAATGGATCTTGATGGTGCTGATAAAGCAGGTATAATGACGGAGCTCAGAAACAGTCTGGATCAGAACTGCGTGGATTTTACCGCCACAAGAGATGCACAGTGGCTGGATCAGCTGGCGGTATGTGATGAGGTGATGCTTGAAGAGTTCCTCGAAACAGATAGTATTAAGAATGATACCATAGCGCAGGCCATAGTATCAGGAAGAGTATTTCCGTGCTTTTTCGGCTCTGCTCTGAAGCTGGAGGGCATGGAGATGCTGCTGGATGGTCTGTCTGAGCTGACGGTTCAGCCTGTTTATAAAGAAGGTTTTGGGGCGAAAGTATATAAGATTACCAGAGACGAACAGGGAAACCGGCTTACTCATATGAAGATCACCGGAGGCACTCTGCATACAAAGGATATGATTGGTGATGAGAAGGCTGAACAGATACGAATATATTCAGGATCAAAGTACATAACTGCAGACCATGCACGAGGAGGAGATATCTGCGCTGTTACCGGTCTGAAGAAATCATATGCCGGTCAGGGCCTTGGGTTTGAAAAGCATGCAGCTGAGCCTGTCCTTGAATCTGTGCTGATATATCAGGTGATACTGCCGCCCGAGGCTGATACCCATACAGTGCTGACCAGACTGAAGCAGCTGGAGGAGGAAGATCCGCAGCTTCACGTTATATGGAATGAGCAGCTTCAGGAAATACAGATGCAGCTGATGGGAGAAGTCCAGACAGAGATACTCAGAACAATTATCAGTGACCGGTTCGGGTTTGATGTGGAATTCGGCCAGGGCAGAATAACATACAGGGAAACCATAGCTTCTCCAGTAGTAGGGGCAGGACATTTCGAGCCGCTGAGACATTATGCTGAAGTTCAGCTTCTGCTTGAACCGGGAGAACGGGGCAGCGGGATTGTTTATGATACTGCATGCAGTGAGGATGTGCTGGACAGGAACTGGCAGCGTCTGATAATGACTCATCTGATGGAAAAGGAACATATAGGGGTGCTGACGGGCTCCCCTGTTACAGATATGAAGGTGACGATTCTTACGGGAAGGGCACACCTCAAGCATACAGAAGGTGGAGACTTCAGACAGGCAACATATCGTGCCGTAAGGCAGGGCCTGAGAAAGGCGGAGTCTGTTCTCCTGGAACCATGGTATGAATTCAGACTGGAGGTGCCGTCTGAAATGGTAGGAAGAGCTATGTCTGATGTGCAGAAAATGGGAGGCAGCTTCAGTGAACCTCAGCCGGCAGGAGATTTCACCATACTGACGGGTAAAGCCCCTGTTTCAGAGATGAAGGACTACAGTGTCGAAGTGGTTTCATATACGAAGGGTCATGGTCATTTGTCGTGTTCTCTTTGCGGATACAAGCCTTGTCACAATCAGGAACAGGTAATTGAGGCTATAGGGTATGATCCCGACCGGGATGTTGAAAATACAGCGGATTCCGTATTCTGCAGCCATGGAGCAGGTTATACGGTGAACTGGAACGAGGTGGATGAACACCTTCACACAGACAGCGGGTGGTCTTCTGCAGAAGAAAAAACTGAAGAAAAACAGACTTATGCTGCTGTCAGAAGGGTGAGTTCATACAGAGGTACGAAAGAAGAGGATGCTGAACTTGACAGGATCTTTGAAATGACATACGGCAAACCTAAGAAACGTACTGTAATAGGAAAGCGTGAAATTACTGCGGAACCACAGAAAGTGAAAATACAGCCTTCAAAGGTTCTTGAAGAGTATCTGCTGGTGGACGGATACA
>JBJESR010000246.1:0-8061 GCA_051882895.1 Lentihominibacter sp. | reverse complement strand
ACATATCATCAAGCCTTTCGCCTATGGCAGAGGCAGGCAGAGTCATCAAAGCCGCAGACCCTGATGCCAGGGTGGTGTTTATCGGACCTTGTACAGCGAAGAAGGCTGAAGTCAGAATACCTGAAGTGAATAAATATATAGATTACGTTATGACCTTTGAGGAACTGCAGGCGATGATAGACAGCAAGGATATAATCGTTGAGGATCTGCCTGATACAGATCTGGCTGAAGCATCCAGATTCGGCAGGAAATTTGCCCGTACAGGCGGAGTTGCCGAAGCGGTTGAGGAAGCAGTCAGGGAACATGGCTATGAAGATCTGGATTTCAATCCTATCGTATGTGACGGTATTGAGAAATGCAAGACAGCCCTGCTCAGAGCCAACAAAGGAGTGCTGCCGAACAACTTCATCGAAGGAATGGTATGCACGGGAGGATGCATCGGCGGAGCCGCATGTCTCAGTCACGGTGATGCCAATAAGGCGGCTATAGACAAATATGGTGACAGCGCTGCGATGCCTGACATCAGGACAGCAGTTGAAACAGCAGAAAATAAGAAATAGATACAATAATGAAATTTTGACAGACACCTGCCGGAAATTCCTCGCCGGCAGGTGTCTCTCTATTTCAGAGAAGTAAACATGAAGCTGTACTTTATGTTTTGGAGAAAACTATGTGAAAATGCAGGTTGACCTGACCTCAGCACGACGCATTATAATAATACAAATTATCAAAATATTTGAATTATTACAGTGAGTATGCAGAGGAGGATGGCATGAAGGCAGATAAGATTTATATAAACGGCAGAATATTTACGGTAAATGAGAAAAATGAATGGGTGCAGGCAGTCGCAGTTTCAGGTGACCGTATCATATATACGGGAGATAATGAAGGTGCTGAGGCCCTGTGTGATGATACGACAGAGATAAATGATCTGTCAGGCAGGATGATGCTGCCGGGGTTTATTGACGGCCACTGTCACCCGGTTATGGCGGCCCATTATCTCTGCGGTGTATATCTGCAGGTGGAGTGGAGCATCGATGAATGTCTTGAAGAGATAAGAAGCTTCGTGGAGCAGAACCCTGATGAACCGGCATATTTCGGCATCGGGTATGCCGAATGGCTGTTTGATGAGACTGGACCGAAGAGACAGATGCTTGACGAAATCTGTCCAGACAAGCCGATGATGATACTTGGAAGCAGTGCTCATGAAGCATGGGTGAATTCGAAGACACTGGAACTTGCAGGAATAACTGCTGAAACTCCTGATCCGATTCCGGGATTCCATTATTTTCACAGGGATGAAAACGGAGAGCCGACCGGACATCTGCTGGAAATGGCAACGCAGAATATGGTGATGGACAGAGTCAGCTTCTTTGACCACGACAAGATTGAATCTGCATTGGAAGCGGCATCGGCAGAATATGCTGCAATGGGAATTACAGCAACCTGTGATATGGGTGCACCCGAATTCGCTATGGATACATATTTCGGCAGAATTCCCGAAATGATAGCAGATGGCAGATACAGACAGAGATTTTTCGGATGCGGCCGGATGGTTGCAGAGAAAAGTGATCCGGATACGGTTATGCCGAGACTTCGCGAGTATATCAGGAAATATGATTCCGACGAGTTCAGAATACATTTTCTCAAGATAATCAACGACGGAACTTTGGAGACGAGATCAGCAGCCCTGAGCCAGCCATATGATGAAGATGGATCTATAGTGCGTCCTCTTTTCACAAAGGAAGAAATGGCAGAGCTGGGAGTTGAAGCTGCAGCGGCAGGTCTTGATATCAATGTCCACGGGATAGGAGACGAAGCAATCAGCGGAACGCTTGCCATGGCAAAGGCCGTGAGAGAAGCAGGTTATGATGACTGCCGTATCGTGAATTCCCACTGTGACTATGTCAAGGATGAGGAACTGGGACTCTTCGGGAAATACAATGTGATAGCAAATACGACATGCGTATGGCATTACGGTAATGTTGATATGGATAAAGTGATAGGAGACAGGCAGAATCACACTTTCAGAATGAAGAGCATGATTGATGGCGGATGCCGTATGGGGCAGGGATCGGATTATCCGGTGGATGAATACGGCAGAGAGCCTCTCAACGGTATTGAGATGGGATGTACGAGACAGCTGTTTGATCATCCCGAGCTGCCGGTGCTGAAGCCGTACGAAGAGAAACTGACGGTCCTTGACGGGATAAAAAGCTATACTATAAACAATGCATACCAGATGCATATGGAAAAGGAACTGGGGTCCATAGAGCCCGGTAAATATGCGGATCTTGTAATTCTGGAAAAGGACATTTCTGATGTGCCGGTCAGTGAGATACATAAAGTCAGAGTATGCGAAACCATAAGGAACGGAAGAACTGTGTACAAAGCCGCTGAATAACAGCGGCTTCTAATCGCGCTGAGCTATATATACCATATTGGTTCTTTTATCCCCGGCGATATGATATTCAAAAAATCTGCCGGGGTGATATCCTTCACTTATTATTTCGGTATTATCGATATGAAAACCGTTCCTTTCAAGTGCAGATTCAACGAATTCCTCTGTGAAGACATCAGCTGATGCATTGCTGTAAAGTCTGGAAATTCTGCTGAGAGACGGGCTGTTTCCGGGATAGTATTCGACCACCCCTGCGATTACAGCGTTCTCAGACAGATATTCCGCGATCATGTCAAAATAGTGCTTTTCCATGAAGAAACCGAGATTCGTAGATCCCATAAAATCTATCACCACATCGATGCAGCTGTTTCTCAGGGGCAGTCTGCCGTCCTGGTTGATGATATATACAGCGTTCAGTTTTGGACAGGCATTGGCAATATGCTGTCTCATGGCGCGGATAGTGCGCTCGGTAAGTGCCGTGATGATAAAGGTATTGTCGCCGGAATCGGCGCCTTCATAATGGCTGTAGAGGTACTGGCATGCCATATCGGGGAAAAGGATGGTTTTATCGTGGAGGTTGAAGCTGCTCAGCTCCTTGTGCACCCACAGCCCGCTTCTGTGCAGATTGGTTAGGTACTCATTGCTGTGGTCTTTCATTGCCATGAGCATCATCCCGTCTTCGTTGGTCACCAGGTTTTCCCGTCCGAAGTATGAATCCAGAAAACTGTAGTCGTTATCAAGATCTGTCAGATTATCGGTAATCAGTATCCCGTTATTTATGGAAGCGGTGTATCCGCACTGGCATGACAGCGTGCCGCTGATGATATAGTCTTCATATATTTTGACATCAGACATTGTGAGCTTGGTCTGACAGCATGGACAGTACAGAAGCCTCACCGCGCTGAGAGGGAAACCCGGGAGTGCAGCATCTGTCTGCCGGTCAGGACGGCCTGATTTGCCGGAAATGTATACGCTGCTGGATTCGATCTGGTCAATTTTTTTGTCTATTGCCTGAATGCAGGAGTTTATCAGCATGCTTTCATGATGAAGACTCTCCTTTTTTATGTTCAGAAATTCTATGAGTTTTTCGTACAGAATATAGTCATCCTTGTTATAAAACCTGTAAAGGCTTAGATATTTGTTTAATTCATTCAACTTGAATCCGGCCGATTTCATGGAACATATGATTTCCATTTCCCTGCAGTCGTTTTCTGTGAAATTATACTGAAATCCGTTTTTTTCAGGGGCGAGAAGCCCTGAATTTATGTAATATCGTACTGTAGCAACGGTAACATTGAACTTTTGAGAGAATTCACCGATCTTCACTTGCTTCCTCCTTGGTGATCACTATGGTATATACTGATTTTATCACAAAACCTGAAGTAGCAGTTTATGTTTTTGGTAAAGTGACTGTAAAAATGATGTTGACTTAACCGGAACTGCAGATGTTAAAATTTTTTAAAAATTCACATTACGGCGCTGACGACCGGTAATTGAGGAACAGGAGGAAATAATGGGCGCAGATAAATTATACATAAACGGAAATATCTACACTGTGGAAGCTGATCAGCCATGGGTAGAGGCTGTAGCGGTGGAAGGAAACAGGATAATATATGCCGGAGACCGTGCAGGAGCTGATGAATTCTGTAACAAAGATACTGAAATTCATGACCTTGAAGGCAGAATGATGCTGCCTGGATTTATTGACGGACACTGTCATCCCGTGATGGCTGCACATGTTCTGTCCCAGATAGTGTTTGATATTGACTGGACTCTTGATGAATGTCTTGATCATATCAGACAGTATGTGAACGAACATCCTGAAAACAGCTCGTATTTCGGCCTCGGATATGCAGAGTGGCTCTTTGATGAGAATGGTCCGAGAAAGGAGCTTCTTGATGACATATGCCGTGACAAGCCGATGTTTTTCCTGGGGAGCGGAGCTCATGAAGCCTGGGCTAACAGCAGGAGCTTTGAAGAAGCAGGAATTACAAAGGATACACCGGATCCTCTCCCGGGGCTTCATTACTTTTCAAGAGATGAAGAGGGCAATCCTGCGGGACATGTTGTGGAAAGCCGTGCACAGGCTCTGATAATGAGCAGGATAGACTTCTTTGACGAAGATAGAGTGCTCAGCTTAATGATGCAGAATTCCGAGGATTATGCAGCTATGGGAGTTACCTCCACAGCTGATATGGGAATGTATGTATATCTTGAGAAACAGTATTATTCCTCTCTTGAAGCTGTCAGGAAAAGCGGCAGATATCTTCAGAGATTCGCAGGCTGCACATGCATACTCGATGACCCTGAACTGACCGACGACAGGATTGCTGCAATACTCAAGGCGCGTCAGGACTTTGACGATGACAGGTTCAGAATGAATTTCCTTAAGATTATTAACGACGGTACGATGGAAAGCCGTTCAGCGGCTATCAGTGAGCCTTATCCTGAGGATGGTTCTGTTGTCAAACCTCTTATGGATGAAGAAACTGCAGCTGCTGCCGGGCTGAAGGCAGCTCAGGCAGGTCTTGACATCAATATGCATGCCATCGGTGACGTGGCCGTGAAATCGATTGTCGCCATGGCGAAAGCGGTGAGAGAGGCAGGGTATGATGACTGCAGGATAACATGTTCTCATTCACAGTACATTGCTCCGGATGATATTCCGCTCTTCGGAAAATATGATATTACTGCCGATTCAACAGGAGTGTGGATGTACGGCAATCCATTGATGGACAAAGTGCTGGGACATATTAATGATGAGACCTTCCGTATGAGGAGCATTATTGACGGTGGCGGAAGAATGGCTCTGGGCAGTGACTTCCCGGTTGATGAATACGGCAGAGAGCCGTTAAAGAGCATAGAAATGTGCGCAACGAGAAAAATGTACGGTCAGCCTGATGCTCCCGTACTGAAACCGGTTGATGAGAAAACCACAGTGGCTGAGGCTATTGAGGGCTTCACCATCAATAACGCATATCAGATGCATATGGAGGATGTGATCGGATCCATCAGAGCAGGCAAGTATGCGGACTTCGTTATTCTGGAGAAGAATATACTGGAAACACCGGCAGAGGAAATACACAAGGTAAAAGTGTGCGAAACAGTTATGGATGGTGTTACTACCTATAAAGCATAAATTCTGTATTTATCATTGTTATACGTTTTATTAATGAAAGGAGACTAGACATGTCCAAAAAGAATTACACAGGCGGACAGGTGCTGACGGATGTCACCCCCGGCATGAAGAAAAAGCACTTTTCGCTGGCAGCAATGATTTTTTTCCTTTATTGTGCATGTGCAGGCGGCGCATTCGGAGTGGAGTCTATGATTTCATCTTCAGGTCCGGGACTCACACTGATTCTGCTGGTGATCATCCCGATTCTCTGGGCTCTGCCGATAGGTCTGTACTGCTCGGAGCTTACTAATCTGGTACCTGTTGATGCAGGTCCGTATGTGTGGACCAGAATGGCCTTCGGCGAATTCTGGGGCTTCTCCTTCGGATTCTGGATGGCTGTAGCCATGTATCTGACAGGCGCAGCATATGTGGTTCTGGCTGTCGACTACATCGCGATGTTCGTGCCTCTGACGGCAGGCACAGCTTTTGCTCTGAAAGCGGCCTTCGTAATTGTATTTACGATTATCAACCTGAGGGGTCTTGAGGAAGTAAGTATTGTAAGTACGATTTTCTGTATTATAATCCTGGTCGCTTTCGCAGCGGTAGCATTCGTGGGACTTGCTCACTGGCAGTTCAACCCTATGGATCCGATTATGGTTGAAGGTGAGAGTGCATTCTCCAGCTGGGGAACAGGTATTGCCATCGGTGTATGGATGTACTGCGGTTATGTTGTTATAGCATATCTTGGCGGAGAAGTTGAGAATCCGCAGATAATACCTAAGGCAATGAAGATTACTATAGTTATAATTGCTATAAGCTATATTCTTCCTACTTTAGGCGGTATAGTTTCTGTAGGACCATGGAGTGAATGGGGAATCAGCATTGATTATTCGTCAGTACTTACGGAGCATGTGGGTCCATGGGCAGGTGTGCTGTTCATGATAGCTGCAGTAATTGCACAGTGTTCCATCTTCAACGCATCAATAACATCAGCGTCCAGATCCTTCATAACGCTTTCTCAGGATAATCTCTGTCCTAAATTCCTGGCCAGGCTGTCACCGAAGAGAAAGGTTCCTGTAATACCTATTCTGCTTCTGGCCGCAATAAATCTGATTCTTGTTAATATCAACTTTGAGATACTCGTTACTATTCTCTCACCGGTACTTTTCGTTCTGTATGTAGGTCTGGCATTTGCATATGCTAAGATCAGAAAGGATTATCCGGTAGAAAAGAGAACTGGACTGTATTATGTGAAGAGCAAGCTGGCTCCTGTATACATCTGCGGAGGCCCTCTCATCGTAGGACTTATCAGCTTCTTCGTAAACGGAACAGAATACTTCCTTCTCGGATTCGTAGCTATCCTGGCGGCAGTGATATTCTATCCGATCTGCAAATGGGTATACGGCGGACTGTACAAGAAAGATCCTGAAAACAATCCGATCAACCCGAAGACAAAGCTTGCCAAGGGAGATCTGGTGAGATTCGGATATTTCTTCCTGCTGTTCGGTGTTCTGGCGGTAGCAGGGTCATTCTTCCTGATCTGGTATGAAGGATCATGGGGTCCTGACTATTACCTTGAAGTGTACGGATCAGGACTCATGAGCAATTTCTGGCTCATGATAAAAATAGCTCGCTGGGGCGGCATAATAATGCTGGCTTTAGGTGTTATTTTCTCCGTAGTAGGCAGGAAGGTGGATCCGATTCCTAAGGACGAATAGAATTACGGATTTTATGACAATACAGACTGAATTCAGGCATGGGAGCACGCACAGGACAAAGTGGTGCTCCCGTGCTTTTTCTTTACAATGGCGTGGCATGGTGATAAAATAGCTGTTAAAAATTCAGGTAGATATCAGGAGGTACATCATGGCAGCCATTTTTTATAATATTTTCACGATTTTCGCTATGGTAATAATTGGATATATATGCTGCAGGACAAAGGTTCTGCCTTTTGAAGCTAATGAACATCTGATAAGCCTGCTGATAAATGTGACCAGCCCTTGTCTGCTTATCACATCCATAACAAGCAAGGAACTGACTGATGAACTTTTCATGTCAACGGTACAGATGCTGGTGGGAACCGCGGTGTATTTTGCGGTGGGATTTATTATTGCTTACGGTATTGTCAGGATGCTTAAAGTGCCGGGAGAAGACACTGGACTTTACACTATGATGCTGACGGCACAGAATACAGGGTTTATGGGATTCCCTGTGTCAAAGGCCGCTTTCGGCAATGAAGGACTGTATTATATGGTTCTCAGCAACATACTGCTGAATGTTTATATGTATACAGCAGGTATGGTTCAGATAGGCATAGGAGGTGAGAGGAAGAAACTGAATTTCAGGAAACTCATGAGCTCTATGCTGAACATGTGCTCCGTATCGGCAGTGATCGGTATAGTGATGTTGTTTCTGGGAATAAAGCTTCCGGCATTTCTGTCAGACGTAATGACACCGATAGGGGAAGCTAATATTCCGATTTCAATGATAGTTCTGGGTGTGCAGCTCGCCGAAAGCGATGTTCTCAGAATACTGAAGAACG
>JBJESR010000245.1:0-8080 GCA_051882895.1 Lentihominibacter sp. | reverse complement strand
CTCCTGTTCAGACCCGTATTCACAATATATATCTATGATAACATTATCTGCTGTTCAGCTCTGTCGTATTAATGGTTTTTCGTTTAAGGCGCCGGCAAATTATCCTTAGTCTGCAAAACGGTCAAGATTCTCCAAGCTCCAGATTCTCCAAGTCCTGGATGCCCAAACATATTTATAGAATAATTGTCCGGAGGGTTTTTGTCAAATCAGTCAAAGAGTTTATCTGGATTGTGGTATAATAGTTTTCATGCAAAATCTAAACGGAGGACAAACAATTGATACTTCTGAATGCTACTGATATTTCCAAATCATATACAGTCAAACCGCTGCTTTCGGAGCTTTCGTATGCGATAAACGAAGGTGATAAAATCGGGCTGATAGGCGTAAACGGCACTGGTAAATCAACCCTGCTGCGTATTACTGCCGGCGTTGAAGATGCTGACAGCGGCAAGCTTATTCTTACGAACAATGTCCGCATAGGATATCTTCCTCAGTCGCCGGAATATGACCCTGAGGCCACTGTACTGGAACATGCACTGTCTTTTCTGTGGCCTGAAACGGCTTCAGAGGGAGATTACAGATGTAAATCTATGCTTAATCAGCTTGGTATCAGAGATCTTGATGCCCCAATGAACACGCTTTCAGGCGGCGAGCGCAAAAGAGCAACCATGGCAGGCATTTTCACAAACCCATGTGAAATCCTCATTCTTGATGAGCCTACCAACCATATTGACAGCAGCACAGTGGAATGGCTCGAAAATTACCTGAGTAAATTCAGAGGTGCTATCTTCATGGTAACCCATGACAGATATTTTCTCGACAGAGTCACCAATGTTATTCTGGAGCTTACCGACGGCAAGCTGTATCGCCATGAAGGCAATTATCAGTTCTATCTGGAAAACAGAGCCGCGCGGGAGGAAATGGAGCTGGCCGCAGAACGAAAACGACGCACACTGTACCGCCGGGAACTGGAATGGATGCGTCGGGGAGCACAGGCGAGAACCACGAAAGCCAAAGCCCGTATCGAACGATTCCATCAGCTGGAGCAGGGTCGTCTCGTCATAGATGATTCCTCCATCGAAATGTCATCTGTAACATCACGCCTGGGCAGGAAGGTGATAGAGCTCAAAAATGTATCAAAATCATTCGGCAATGAACGGCTTATTGACAATTTCACATATACAGTACTGAGAAACGACCGTCTCGGAATCCTTGGTGAAAACGGTTCCGGCAAATCCACAATGCTCAAGCTTCTATGCGGAGAGCTGGAACCTGACAGCGGAACAGTGGAAATCGGAGAAACCGTGAAAATAGGTTATTTTTCACAGGAAAACGAACATATGGACAAATCCCTCCGCGTCATTGAATATATCTGTGATATAGCTCATAATGTGAAGACAACCGATGGCTATGCCAGTGCCTCCCAGATGCTTGAACGTTTTCTGTTCCCGCCGCATATGCACTCGGTTCCTGTAGGCAGACTGTCGGGAGGGGAGCAGCGCAGACTGTATCTTCTGGGCATCCTGATGAGTGCTCCGAATGTTCTGCTGCTGGATGAGCCCACCAACGACCTTGATATTGAAACACTCTGCATTCTGGAAAACTACCTTGACACCTTCGCAGGTGCAGTAATTGCTGTCTCCCACGACAGACATTTCATAGATCGCATCGCCCAGCATACATTGGTATATGAAGGTGGCGGCAGAATCGGACACTATCCTGGCGGATATACAGACTGGTCAGAGACACGAAAGGCTCTGGCTGAAGAAGCTGCTGAACTCCGCGCCTGTAAAGACGCCGACAATTCTTCAGGCAATTCACCTGATACGCGAACAGACAGCAGAAATTCACGACCGAAAAAGCTGAAATTCTCATTTAAAGAGCAGAAGGAATTTGACACTATCGACGATGATATCGCCATGCTTGAAGAAACAATAGCATCTGTAGAAAACGATATCAACAATGCCGGCAGCGACTACACGAAGCTCCAGGAGCTTACAGAAAAACGCCGGCAGCTGACCGACCAGCTGGATGAAAAAATGGAACGCTGGGTATATCTGAATGATCTGGCCGAACAGATAGAAAATCAGAATCCAAAATAATGAAAGGAATCTATCATATGATAAAACTATCCGCACACGAACTGTCAGAAATCGCTCATCTCTTTGATGGAATAGACGATTCTATGCTTATCACATGTCTGCAGGGCACTCTGGGAAGTGCATATGTCAGGACAAAGAGAACTCCAGCAGCTGCTGTAATTATCAGCGGAGACTACAGCTTCTGGGGAGGCGACCCTCTGTCAGAAGATGCAGCATACCTGACCGAACATTTTTTTGATGCAGCAGAAGCAGACAGCAGTACAGCTATCTTCCCCGATGATGCGCTTCAATGGGTGGATACGCTTACAGCCTGCTCCAGAAACAATCCTGAAGCAGTACCAAGATACGGTATCGTGAAAAAAGATTACGATTTTGATCAGAAACTGCTCCAGAGCTTTATCGATAATATTCCTCAAGGGTATACCCTCAATACATTTAATAAAGAGCTCTATCACCAGGCAATGTCGTCTGACTGGGCAAAAGAGCTCTGTGAGTACTATGAATCATGTGATGATTTTCTTGATAATGCTGTCGGTTTTGGTGCTGTAAAGAACGGCATCCTCGTTTCCGCCTGCAGCACCATGTCACTCTATGACGGAGGCGGAGAGCTATCTGTAGCGACACGTGAAGATCACAGACAGAAAGGGCTGGCATATGCTTGCGCCGCTGCCGTAATAAAAGAATGCACTTTACGCGGTATACGCCCGTGCTGGGATGCCGCAAATCTCATATCAAAGAAAATGGCACTGACTCTCGGTTATGAATACAAGGGTGATTACACCATCGTTCATATGGAAAGATAGTGCACATTTCCACCATTATGACATTGATTACCGTTTCTGTTTTCTGTACGGTATAAATGTGCCTGATGCAGTCGCAACTATCTTACCGCTCTGTTTTTCAGTCGCCACGCAGGTGGTTCTGATAAGGGTTCTGCCAAGACTTGTCACCTTTGTGGAAAAAATGAACGCTCCGCTAAGGAATGGGCGTATAAAACTT
The DNA here is from genome assembly GCA_051882895.1 of Lentihominibacter sp. Classification (GTDB taxonomy): domain Bacteria; phylum Bacillota; class Clostridia; order Peptostreptococcales; family Anaerovoracaceae; genus Lentihominibacter. Next base: position 4,979 of record JBJESR010000245.1, on the reverse strand, counting down.
ACCTGAAGATCCACAGTAGACACACCATCACTGTCGGCAAAAGCTGCAGCGGTTATACCCATTGCCGTATCGAACATGGATGAAATTGCACCTCCATGTATTTCTCCACGCTGATTGAGCTCCCATTCCTGAACACAGAAAACTATATTCGATGACATTTCATCTTCATCGCAGTTCAGATAGAGAGGATCCAGCATTTTATTGATCCTCAATGTCACCGGATCTATAATCTGTCTTATAATCTCCTGAAACCTTTTATCCATATCCATATTATACCTCCTCTGGAATTTCACTTATGTCTTATGCGGAACTGTCTGTACTGACAGTTCTTCTTAATATCATCATCAGCACTGAACCTGTAAGTGCCATCACTGCAAGATAGCAGAACACCAGCGAATAATTTCCTCCTGTCATATCCAGAATAAACCCGGACAATGCAGGTCCCATCATTCCTCCTACAAAGCCATATGCTGTAAAGGTGATTCCGAATATCATTCCGAAATATTTAAGCCCGAAATAATCAATCAGAACAGGGCCTGTAATTGTAAAAAGTGTACCGAATCCGAAGCCAACGCATGCAGCTGAAATCACAGCGAGAACCTGATTTCCTGCAGCTGCCATTACTGCATAGGCTGCAGCCGTAAGTAAAAAAACAGCAGCACCGGTCCTTTCTCCTCCGATTATATCGCTCAAAACCCCTGCAACGATACGGCCTCCGCCGTTTACTACATTGAATGCCATCAGTACAGCAGTCCCCGATAGCCCCAGTGATACAGCATAATTCCCTGCAAGGGACACCATTGAAATGCCTGCTGCACCCATGAATACCCATACCAGCCATATTATCCAGAAAGATTTTGTCCTGACTGCCTGGCCGGCGGTGAATTCAGCAGCAGCGGCATGTCCTTTTACGGCATTTTTAGTGGCTGCTTCTTCAAGTAACATATTATGGGCTTCTCTTTCTTCATCTGTAAAGTGTACTTTATCCGGTGACTCTGCAAAAAACATCGCTGCAATGTCCGTCGCTGCAATTATTATGAGAAGAATCATGTTCATTCTGCCATATCCTACGGTTTCCATCAATATATTCGAAACAGGTGACATAACAGCTGCCGCTGTACCGAAAACCAGATTCAGAATACCGCTTGCAAGTCCTTTGCGATGCGGCATCCACTGCTGTGCTGTCGTAAGACCCGGTCCGTATATGAAACTGCATCCCAGATTGACCACAAATCCCCACAGATATACTCCGTATATGCTTTCTGCATTCATCACGATTACCATTGCAATAACGTTGAACGTGGTTCCGATCAGTATGCATTTTCGCATTCCGATTTTCATATGTATTCTGCCGCTGAAAAACATGCTGACAGCAAGTGCAAACAGCATAAATGTGACAACAGTCCCTGTTTCTGCAGCTCCCACATTGTACTTTTCCTGCCAGAAAGTGCCCATTATTCCGGGGTATCCGAATGCCAGATAGCCTGACCAGAAAATTGCCATACAGCATCCTGCTACTGACAGAGCAGCTTTCCTGTTTCTGCTTCTCATTTTGCCTCCTGAAATGTAACAATTCTTTCTCATTTTAATCCAATTTTTTTTGCCTGTAAAGCGTAAACCTTGCATAAAATGTGTTTCTATGTGTGGAAAAAAACATTGTTTTAATATATACTGTAGTAATTGGAACAAAGTCGGCTTCGCTGATTCTATCGAAGAAGTGGACTTTGTTGCTGTTCAGGAAATATTTCAGATATGTTTCCTGCGTAATATAAACGAAAGCAGGTATATTGGCAAAATGATTTATAAAAATATTTTAGAAGCTATGGGCAATACCCCTATGATACAGCTCAACCATATGGTGCCGGAGAATTCCGCACGCATTCTTGTTAAATTTGAAGGACTGAACGTAGGAGGTTCCATCAAAACAAGAACAGCCTACAACATGATCTGCGATGCAGAGAAAAAAGGGCTTATAACGGAAGATACCATTATCGTTGAACCTACCAGCGGCAATCAGGGCATCGGACTGGCACTTGTAGGTGCCGTGAAAGGATATAAAACAATAATCATAATGCCGGATTCGGTAAGTGAAGAACGCAGAAAACTCATCAATCACTACGGTGCTGAGCTTATACTGATTCACGATAACGACAACATCGGTGAATGTATCGACGAATGTCTGAATACCGCCCTGCGTATGGCGGAAGAAAACCCGAATGTATTTGTTCCTCAGCAATTTGAAAACCCGGCAAATCCTCAGGCGCATCGCAATAATACAGGACTGGAGATTCTGCAGCAGGTTGACGGTCCCATACATGGTTTCTGCTCCGGTATAGGCACCGGCGGTACCATCACGGGTATCGGAGAAACTCTCAAGGCTGCAAATCCGGAAATGGAAATCTGGGCTGTAGAGCCTGCACATGCAGCAATTCTTTCAGGGGGTACAATCAGATCTCATGTACAGATGGGTATCGGCGACGGGGTTATCCCTGATATCCTTAATCAGAATATCTATCAGGATATCTATATCGTACAGGATGATGAGGCTATCCGTACAGCTCAGGAGCTCGCTTCCAGAGAAGGCATAATGTGCGGCATTTCAAGCGGCACCAATGTAGCGGCTGCTATACAGCTGGCAAAGAAACTGGGTCCCGGGAAAACCGTAGTGACAGTTCTGCCGGACACTGCGGAAAGGTACTTCTCCACTCCGCTGTTTGAATAACATGTAAATCAGTGTAATTGAAAAGGGGCGCTATGCCCCTTATTTCAGTTCCGGAAATCTCGTCATGATGAAATCAAAAATTATGCTCTTTATCTGTTCATCCGTAAAAGGCGTCGTATCAAGCACGAAATCGTATTCCGTCAGATCAAGCCATTTCTTTCCAGTAAATTTATTATAATATCTGGCCCTTTCTTTATCTTCTTTTTCCAGATGCTTCCTTTCTCTTTCAGCATCTGACGATACGTTCAGGGTTCTTTCCAGACGAACCATACGACTTTCCATATCTGCCTGCAGGAAAATACTCACATGTTTCGGATAGTTACGGAACAGATGTGATGCACATCTGCCTATGATCACGCATGGCGCCTGCTCTGCCGCTTCCTTCATAATCTGCGTCTGTGTGTTGAAAAGCTGAGTGCTTGTCGGTACATAATATGCTTCTGAAATAATGTATGGCGTATCATTCATGACGTTCTGAGCAAGAGCCGCCCACAGAGGGCTTTTTTCATCCACCATCTCCAGTCTCTCTCTGCTGTTGTGAAGCTTTTCTGCAGCCTTTACGAGAAACTGTTTGTCGATATAATTGAAACCGAAGCGTTCAGCAATGGCTTTGCCGGCCATTGAACCGCCGCTGCCTGCCTGTCTTCCTATCGTAATTACTATATTATCTGTTTTCATATCTGTCCTTCCCCTAATCTTCCATGATATCGTCGATAACCCTCTGTCTTGATGATCTCGTTCCGGCAACTGCTATAATCACCATCACGAGGCTGGCTGCTGCCATTGCAAAGAATGCAACGTTCACACCATGCATAGAAGCATTTTCACCGTATTTTTCTACTGAACTGTCAGATACCACTGTCATGATGGCTACGAAAACAGCAGTACCGATGGCTCCCGCTATTGTACGCAGTGATGTGAGCAGTGCTGTGGCATGGGCTGTCATCTCAGGTTTCACATGATTTGCACCCCACGTAACCAGCGGCATCATCAGACATGCTATCGAAATGCTCCTTATCACGTTGAACCCGGAGGCGGCCCAGACTGAAGTATCCATGTCTATAAAACCCATAAGCAGATTGCTTATCATCATACATATAGACCCTACGATAAACAATATCCTCATTCCGACTTTATCATAAAGGCTTCCGGCAAATGGACTGATGACTGCAGATACGAGAGAACCCGGCAGCATGACAAGTCCGGATATAGTTGCAGAAAGTCCCATTGTCTGCTGAACATACAACGGAATAAGAATGGATGATCCCATCAGAATGAAATAGAGCATCATACTTCCCAGAACACTTACCGCATATTCTCTGTTTCCCAGAATACGAAGCTCAAGAAACGGTTTTTCCATACCAAGCTGGCGTTTTGCAAACACAGCAGCAGCTGCTATACCTATAACCAGTACCAGCCACACCTGTATATCTGTAAAGCTGTAGCTTCCTATATTGCCTATGCCCAGCGTAATGCCCCCGAAGGCAAAGGCACTGAGGATAAACGACAATGTATCGAATTTCGTCCTCACTGTTTTAAGTACATCCTCAAACACTATCATAGCATATACAAGAGCAATTATCATTATCACAAATGCAGCGATAAAGATCATACGCCAGCCGACAACGTCGATCATCATGCCGGCTATTGTAGGTGCCACCACAGGTGCCGCTCCCACAGAAAGTCCGTACCATCCCATTGCAGTGCCTTTTTTCTCAGGCGGGAATATCGTAAGAATTATTACCTGCGCCATAGATGACAGCATCCCGTTCCCAGCCGCCTGCACCAGTCTTCCCAGCATCATCATGGGGAAATTCACCGAAACAGCACTTATCAGAAGCCCTGCCAGGAATATTACTATGGCTACGCAGTACAACCGTTTAGTCGGGAATCTGTCAATCAGAAATGCCGTCAGAGGCATAGTGATCGCCATAGCCAGCGAATAGCCGCTGGTAAGCCACTGCCCTGTCGTAACGGAGATGCTCAGATCTTTGATGATCGGAGGCAGTGCTGTGGTAAGAGCTGTTGCCAGCATTGAGCTGGCAATACAGCTGATAACTATATTAACAAAAATCATCATTCGTTTTCGGTCTGAAATTTCTATCTGTGTCATTTCCCCATCTCCCTTTTTGTTTTCTGATTTGTACTTATACGTTGGTAAATTCTCAGCAGTTCCTGTGCATCTTCCGGCCCGAGCTCTTCCAGCATTCCCACTACCATATCAAAGATTTCCTTTTTTCTGTTCATGATAGCTTCA
>JBJESR010000244.1:0-8114 GCA_051882895.1 Lentihominibacter sp. | reverse complement strand
ATCAACAGATATAATGGTCATATTGAGGAAATTCCCTTGATAGAAGAATAAAAATATGATACCATTGTAAGGTATATGGAAAAGTATATGAAAGCAGCTTTTGAGGAAGCACAGAAAGCAGCGGCGATGGGAGAGGTTCCTGTCGGTGCAGTAATAGTGAAAGACGGCGAAATAATCGCTTCGGGACATAATATGACCGAAACCGCCAAGGATCCTACAGCCCATGCCGAAATGATCGCTATCAGACAGGCAGCACGTAAGCTTGGCGGCTGGAGACTGTCCGGATGCATCATGTTCGTAACGACGGAACCATGCAGCATGTGTGCCGGCGCCATTGTCTGGGCCCGGATCGAGAAGCTCTACATAGGTACTATGGATCCCAAGTCAGGAGCCTGCGGTTCTGTGTTCAATATTCCTCAGAAAGCGGAACTTAACCATTTCGTAGAAATAGAAACCGGACTTATGCAGGAAGAATGCAGCTGCCTAATGAAGGATTTTTTTAGAAAATTACGTAAAGAAAAGTCGGAGGAAAAACAGTAATGAAAAGAATAGGTGTATTAGTCTGCCTTATGATGATGGTTGCGTCAGTTCTGGCACCGGCAGTTTTTGCAGACAGCAGCGATGTTAAAGCCGATACGTCATCAGCAGCAGCTGGGTTTGAAATCGTATCATCAACACCTGAAAACGGAGCTACAGGTGTTTCGGTGGAAAATCTCAGTGTGAAGATATACTTCAGCAAGGAAATGCTGCAGAACAGCAAGACCGCCAAGGCCGCAAACGACAAGCAGTTCAGGCTGACAGACAGCAAAGGCAAGGAAATCCCTATCAAGGTATACTACAGCCATAAGGAGAAAAAAGATGGTCTCATGATGGTAGTATCCGATACTATCGATAATAATATCACCATTGAAGGAGATACCGAATACACACTGACCATCGGCAAGGGTCTCAAAGCTTCAGACGGAACAGCCCTCGGCGTTGATCAGACTATCACTTTCAAGACACTTAATCAGAAACGATCAACAATGATATATACCATCATGATGGTGGTTATGATGGCCGGTATGATTTTCTACACAACAAGAGCGACAAAGAAAGCCATGGAAAAAGAGAATCAGGCCAAGGGGAAGAGCGAAACTGTCAATCCGTATAAGGAAGCAAAGAGAACAGGCAAGTCTGTAGAGGAAATCGTAGCCAAGGATCAGCAGCGAAAAGCCAAGGAAGCAGCTGCCCGCGAGAAACAGCGTGCCAAGGAAGCCGAGATAGCTGCAGCCCTTGAAGAAGAGCCTGTATCCTCAAACAAGAGAGTTTCAGGCCCGAGACCTATATCAGCATCAGGAAGCTCCTACAAAGTGAAAGTAGTTAAGACCAAGCCTGAAAAGAAATCAACAAATCCTAAAGGGCAGTCCGGCAAGCAGAAAAATTCCAAGAACAAAAAGCATAAGTAATGCAGAGCAGTCAGGTGAGCCGTAAGGCTCACCTGTTTTATTCCTGCTATATTCTTCATAAAGATCATTTAAAGAAACAGCTCAGCACGTTGCTGCTGTTCAAGAGAGGTGCTACAATGAAACAAATCGATTTAAAGGCTTTCGCCAAAATCAATCTCACCCTTGATGTATGTGGAATCCTGGATAACGGATTCCATGAGGTAAGCATGATACTGCAGCAGATTCTCCTGTGCGATGATGTCCATGTGGAATGGAAAGAGGACGCTGCCGGTCATGAAGACATAGAGATCGAGCTTTCAACAAACAGATACTATCTTCCTGTAGATGAACGTAACCTGGCATATAAAGCTGCTATGCTCATGGCGGCAAAATACGGACACGGATTGAAAGGTACCGTTAAAATAAATATCAGAAAACGTATACCTGTAGCAGCAGGGCTTGCCGGCGGCAGCAGCAACGGAGCTGCTGTAATCCATGCTCTCTGCCGTCTCTGGGATCTTGATCTCAGCCTGCAGGAGCTCTGTGAAACCGGAGCATCCCTCGGCTCAGACGTCCCTTTCTGCATAATGGGTCAGGCAGCTGCTGACGAATCCCTCAAACCCCATTATTCTGATGATCCCCTGGCCTGCCACTGCGCTCTGGCGACAGGAACCGGTACCACCCTCAGACCGATAACCGGGCTCAGAAGCCATCTCGTACTGTCAAAGCCTGCCATAAGCGTTTCAACTGCCGAGGTATACAGAGGGATTGACAGTGAAACAATTCCCCAGCGCCCGGATAACGAAGAAATGATAGCAGGATTGTGCAGCAATAATCAAAAACTGATAAGGAAAAATATGATTAATGTACTTGAAAATTTCACTTTAAAGAGGTATCCTGTTATTGTGTATACAAAGAACAAGATGCAGCAGCTGTGCAGCTGCGATGGTGTACTCATGAGCGGCAGCGGACCTACCGTTTACGGGCTTTGCCAGGACATCAGGGAATCCAAGGAAATCTGCCGCAGAATGCTCGAGGATAACAAGGAGAGCTTCTGGACAAGAACAACCTGGTAATTTATTATAAACGAGGTGCAGTTATGTTAAATTTTGATATCCAGAATCACAGACCTCTGAGAGAAATGGTCTACGAAGAACTTAAAATGCAGATTCTTACCGGCGCCATCGTGCCCGGCACCAGAATGATGGAAGTTGAACTGGCAGACGAAATGGGTGTCAGCAGAACTCCTATAAGAGAAGCGATCAGAAAGCTTGAAAAAGAAGGACTTGTTACCATTGAACCGCGCCGTGGTGCATACGCATCACAGATTTCGACTGAAGATATGGTGGAAATACTTGAGGTACGTCAGAATATGGAGGGACTTGCGGCATTTTTCGCCGCATCCAGAATGAAGCCTGAACAGCTGGAGGAGCTTAAGGAAGTATCCCTTAAGTACAACAAAGCAGTTGCTGACGGCAACATGGAGGACATGATCAGACATGATACGAGATTTCACAGAATCATCGTCGAATCATGCAACAACAAAATCCTCGTTCAGATGATTGAGCAGCTTCAGGAGCTGGTTCTCCGCTTCAGATATATATACTACGATAATTTCAGAAGAGCAGAAAACATGCCTGAGGAGCACAGGATGATACTCGAAGCTATAGAATGCGGCAATGCTGCTGCGGCAAGAGATGCCGCCGATGTCCATATCGACCGTCTCAAAGAGCTTGTCATCCGTGAAGGAGTCCAGCAGAAACATGTATAGCCTGTTTCGATTGAGCTGACCCCTGAAATTTAGACTTCATTGCGAAGTAGAATTATCTGCTTCGCTTTTTTGTATTTGAAAACCCCGCGTTAGCGAACTGGTTTGAATAGATTTCTGAAAATTTAAATAACTCTCTTGACTTATAATCCAAACGAACGTACTATAATTCTGTAAGCTTTATTGTTATCAGGAAAGGAGTTGATAATCTATGCAGGCGTTATTTAAATGCAGAAGCGGCAAAGTACTTATCATTGCTGTAATCACGGCGATGATGCTGGTAAGCTTCGGCTTTACGGCAGATTATTCCTATGCCGCTGCGAAACAACCGACAAAAATAACACTACAGTCTACAGCATCATCTGTAGATATCAAAGGTACTGTTAAGGTTTCTGTCAAATCAGTCAAGCCTTCCGGTGCCAGCAAGGCTGTGATTTACAAATCCAGCAACAGTAAAATCGCAACTGTTTCCGGATCCGGACTTGTCAGGGGAATCAAGTCCGGTACTGTAACTATAACCGCAACCTCAAAATGCAGTAAGAAAGTCACCGCATCAATTAAAATCAAGGTGAAGGATATCACCCCGACCTCAGTTTCCCTCAATAAAAATAAAGTGACGACAACGGCGGGAAAATCTTTCACTCTGAAAACTTCAGTAAAACCTGCCGGAGTATATAACAAAGGCGTTACATTTTCCTCCAGCAATACTAAATCTGCAGTGGTGGATTCTAAGGGAACAGTGTATGCCAAAGCACCGGGAACAGCCAGAATAACCGTAAAGACAAAGGAAGGCGGCAAAAAAGCTGTATGCACGGTGACAGTAACAGATGATAATGTTCTTAACGGATGGGTTCTTACAGGATATTACAGAAGCAGCCGTATTAATAATACCGATATCGACAGCAATGCCTCCTGTCAGATGTGGAACGCATCCAGCAAGCGTTTTACAACAGTGAAAAAAACATCCGCGAATATTCTCGGCAACTACGTCCAGCTTTATGACAAAGATGCTGACGGCGATGCAGACCTGATCCACATCGTCAGGTACAAAGACGGTGCTGACTTCTGGGATGCCGGCATGACATGGACAGAAGGTGCAGGAGACACTGAGCCATACGTAAGCGATGAAGTCGGTGAAGAAATGTTCTCACAGAAATTCAGAATTCCTATGGGCGAAAGATTGCTGACAACATACGGCCTGGGAAGCTGGAGCGGCACAACTGATTTCAACAATTATGAAAACAGTCCGTACTGGGAGAACACCGACTGCGATTATTACACTCTCGATTCCAGTGACACTCTCACAATGCTGACAAACTACAGAACGGCACTGCAGACTACAGGATCAACCTGCGTAATGACATCCGCACTTTCTGTTCTCGAATGGTACGGTGTCCGCGGTGATCTCAATGAAAGAGACCTGTCATCCCTCAGAGGCGAGGACAGAGCCGGCAAAGTTGGCGGCACAAGCCTCAGTGAGCTCAAGACAGTCTTTAAGAAACTGTCATCTCTGGGGATCACAGAAAAATGGAACATGTCTTCATGGGAAGGTGATCAGGATAAGCTTTATGATCCTGAATGGATACAGAGCGAGCTCGCCAAAGGCCACCCTATCATTGTGATATGGAATTCCTACGGAGCTCACGGACAGGTGATCATCGGATATGACAGTATGGGTACAGAACAGACCAATGACGATGTTCTCATCATGATGGATCCTTATGATACTACAGATCACAATGCTGACGGATACACCATCCAGTCATACGAAAGACTGGCATACGGACTTCTCACATGGAAAGATACAGGAACAACAGGAACTCACTTCCTCAGTGTATGGCCATCCGACTGGGATTACACCGCAACCACAGGTGACGGAATGGTCAGAGATCGAAGCAACAGAGGGAATTTCAGTGATGAAAACAAGATCCCTTATGGCAACACTTCCGCAGATATCAAGAAATACTACCCTAAGACAGTTCTGTACGATGGTATCTTGAGCGGTGCTGCAGGAGTTGAACGTTCAGGAGATTACGACAAGTCCCCTTATTACACTCTGAATGATTACTACGGCACAGAGGCTGAGGTCAGAGAAGCCGTAGGCAGCGATACTCTGAAAATTCTCGATAACTTTAAAACAATCCAGCAGTCAACCGAATGGACCTGCGGAGTAACCTCGGCTCTTATGACCATTACTCATTTTGACAAGAATCAGCCGAGAAAAGACGGCACCTTCGGTGCAGGCCAGCTTGAGACTGACGTTTCCCTTGCCACCCACAGAGAAAACGGCAAAACCGGGGCTACACACCGCGATGGGATGAAAGAAATCTTTGACTATATGAACAGTGAGTATGATCAGGACTGGGTATACTTTACAAACCTTGACCTTGATGATCCTTACGGCGAAGAGTCCTATATCGGCGACTACTGTCTGCAGGCCGGAAGTGAAACACCTGGCTGGGACGGTCTTATTCCTTATCTCATCGATAATGATATCCCGATGATGATAGGATGGGATGAATGGGGCGGTCACTGGCAGACAATAATAGGTTATGACAGCATGGGAACAGAAGGCACTCAGGATGATGTGCTTATCCTTGCAGATTCATATGACACGACAGATCACAATCAGGACGGTTATGTGGTGGAAAGCTTCGAACGTCTCGTATACGGCTGGAATTCAGCATTTGAAGCTGACGAGGACGGCAGCGACAATTACAATAATTTCATCGTTGCATTCCCTGCAGAGGGAAACGATGATGTGATTGAAGCACTGGGGCTCCAGTAAACATAAACTAATGCCATATCACAGACTATTGATCTCAATTGAAGAACGGTGCCTGCATATTACTGCAGAGCACCGTTTTTTATGCCAGCACAGAAAATTTTCTGTCAGTCAGATTTTCATCCTTTCTGATTCTCTGGCGTACTTTTTTGAACACCGGTGAATGAAAAAAGCACTCGCCGGTCACGTCCAGCATTTTGCGGAAGTCTCTGCCTGCTATGGATATTGCCAGCAGCTCTTCGTCCACGAAATGTCTCTGGGCCAGGTCAGTTCCTGTAATAACTGCCTTCGGCCTGTCCTTTTTCATTTCATAAAAAGGTATCCGCAGCATGGATGCACAGCCTGACACTGTGGTGGCTATGACGTGATCGTACTCCGATCTGTTATATCCGTGGAGGACTATCAGTGCCGAAAGCTGATCCGGTGTGGCGAAGCAGATTACCACATCAGGGTCAAGGTCTTCGCTGTAAGGTTCGAACTTTATGGCATCAAAACCGTCCATCACATCCTTCGGGAGAGCATCGAACATGGCTTCTGCAGTGGCAGGATCGCACTTGAATTTCTCACCCGGCGGAGTCCACATCTGGTCCGAGCCGTGGGAGAGGAATACTCCGAATCCTCCCGGTATCCTGGGTCGCTCATCCTTGTATCCGGCGTTGTGGGCAAATCCGTTGCAGCTGCAGGACTTCTGATCAAGCACCAGAGTCTGCCCCGCCATTACTTTTTTTAACGATTTATAGATGCAGCCTGCAATATCGTCAGTCTTCTCTTCTGCAGCATGCACTCTTGTCGCAGCAATCACCCTGCCTTCCAGCGCAAGTTCCTTTACAAGTTCCGAATAGCTCATATTTTCTCCTCCTGATATCCTGCGGGGCTATGCCCCTTGTCAGCAGATAATACTTTCACAGATATTTTATAACATACCGGAGCTTTCATCAACTTTTGCGTGTCTGAAAGTTCTGTCTTATGGTAAAATGTAGCATAAGGAGGTTCAATTATGAGCAGCAGAATCAAAGTGAATATATTTGCGTTTATCACTGTTCTTCTCTGGGGCTCCGGTTTCCCCTTCACAAGACTGATCGGTGATCAGATTTCCTCATACTCCCTGTGCGCCATCAGGTGCATTCTGGCAGCGGTGATACTGCTGATCATAGGCCGCGCCTGCCGCATCAGGAAACCTTTTCACAGGAAAGACCTGCTGTGGTTTTTCCTTTCGGGAATGCTGGGATTTTCTGTTTATTTTATTTTTTTCAATCTTGGACTCGAAACTCTGACGTCGGCCACTGCCAGCATTGTTACAGCAGCCTGCCCTGTACTGACTGCCGTTGCAGTGTTCAGACTGTATGGTGAGAAAATCAGTGCAATCGGCTGGGTCTGCATCGCGTGCGCCTTCGCGGGGGTGGCGGTGCTGCTGCTGTGGAACGGTGTTCTGTCAATAAATATTGGTATTCTGTGGATGTTCCTGTGTGCCGCCGTGTTCGCCGGCTACAATGTTCTCAACAGGAAGTTTTCGGAAATGGGCTACACAGCCATGGAGGTTGTTACATACAGTGCTGTTTTCGGTGGGATCCAGATGCTGTTTCTGCTGCCTCACGCTGTATCGGATATGGCAGGTGCCGATCTGACCGGGAATCTGGCGGCTCTTTATCTGGGGGTGATGCCCAGTGCTGTCGCCTATTATTTCTGGAGCAAGGCTATTGTTCTGGCTGAACGGACCAGCGAGGTCACAAACTATCTGTTTGTCAATCCCCTCATCGCCGCCATTATCGGGTTCCTGATGCTTCGGGAGATTCCGGATATGGGAACTTTTATCGGCGGAATCATCATCATCGCCAGCGTTATTGTTTTCACGATGAAAGGAAGCGGTGAATTGAAAACGTGGTAATATTAAGCGATTTTTAATTTAATGTTACCACGTTTACTCATTTCAGCCAATCCATGACAAATTACCGCGTTATTTTTTCACGATTCCGTAGTACATCCTCGCAGTCAGCATATACACCGCTGTGTAGAACACTCCGAATGCCAGGAAGCAGCCGGCAGTGCACAATGCGTACAGCTTCATGTTGAACAGTCCCATCAGCATCATTATCCTGAAAATGAACGGGAATGCAAAGAGCACGTGAATGCCTGC
>JBJESR010000243.1:14321-37547 GCA_051882895.1 Lentihominibacter sp. | reverse complement strand
CCTCTGCCAAAACCTGTCATACTTTTTATCATCTTTTTTCCCCATTTCGTCAGTTAATATGATAATATTCTTATTATAAAATCAATCAATAAAAAAAACAAGGAGTAAACATTATGCCTTTTGACGGTGTCGTGACTTTTGCTGCGGTAAAAGAATTCAGAGATAAATTAAAGCTTGGTAAAATCGAAAAAATATATCAGCCTCAGCCGGAACAGCTGCTTCTGAGTATTCATACGAAGCAGGGCAAACAGAAGCTTTTCATATCTGCCAGCGGTAATCATTCAGCAATGTATCTGGTTGATGAAACTCCTGAAAACCCTGTAAATCCCCCTGTCTTCTGCATGGTTCTCCGCAAACACCTGAGTGCTGCACGCATTACAGATATACTTCAGCACGAAAATGACCGTATCGTGGAAATTATGCTGGAAACCGTAAACGAGCTCGGTTTTTCGGTCAACAAAAAACTCATAGTGGAAATTATGGGCAAACACAGCAATATACTTCTGGTTGATATAAGTACCGGACGTATAATCGACAGCATCAAGCACATCTCCATAGATGTCAACCGTGCCCGCCAGACCCTCCCCGGCAAAGCTTATGAATATCCGCCGGCACAGGAAAAAATTCCTTTCACTCAGGTTACAGAAAACCAGTTAAGCGAACTCATGCGAAATGAGCTTCAGCCCGAAAGGAATCTCATGGCAGGAGTACAGGGTATCTCTCCCGTGCTGGCTGCTTCTCTTGTCTCTGACGACTGCGGCAGTGCATATGACAGCCTTCAGGATATCATAAACTCCATATTGAACGGGACCGGCCAACCTGTAGTATATATGGATGAAAACGGAAAACCTGCGGATTTTCATGTTGTCCCTCTGGCTGTTTACTCACATGACTACAAAGCTGTCGCATTCGACAGCTTCAGTGAAGCTGCAGCTTACTACTTCCGGAACAAGGAATCATCCAACACGATAAAACAGAAATCCAACGACCTTCTTCGTGTCATCAGGACACATTCCGACAAGCTTAAGCTGAAGACCCAGCGTCTCAATGAAGACCTTGTCAAAGCAGAGAACTCCGAAAAATACAGACTTTATGGAGAGCTTCTGACTGCAAACCTCCATCTGTGCAGACCGGGAGATACAAAGGTCACTGTAATCAGCTATTATGACGGACAGCAGCTGGATATTCCCCTTGATCCGAAATATTCTCCTTCAAAAAATGCACAGAATTATTACAAAAAATACGGTAAATCAAAAACTGCAGTTAAGGAAAAAAAGATCCAGCTTGAAGAAGTTTCCCGGGAAATTGAATATCTTGAATCAGTTGCCATGCTGACAGAACGTGCATCCTCCATTGAAGAAATAGACCTTCTGCGCCAGGAGCTTATAGACTCGGGATTTATACGATATAAGAAAAGCAGACAGAAACATCAGCGCAAAGACAAACCTTCTCCTCACACATACACTCTGTCATCCGGCAAGAAAGTGATGGCAGGCAGAAACAATAAAGAAAACGACTGGCTCACCCTCAGGAAAGCCTCCTCCTCTGATCTGTGGTTCCATACCAAGGACATTCCCGGAACACATGTCATCCTTTTTCTTGACGGCGAGGAACCTACTGAGGAGGATCTGTTTGAAACCGCTTCAATCGCAGCATATCACAGCAAAGGGTCAGCCTCAGAAAACGTACCTGTAGATTACACCCGGGTACGCTATGTGAAAAAGCCTTCCGGTGCTAAACTGGGTATGGTGATTTTCACCCACAACAGAACATTGTATGTCCACCCTGGACTTCCGCAAAAGAAATAAAAGGCGCTTCACAGCGCCTTTGCCCATTCTGTTATTTTCTTTATCACTTCATCCCCTCTGCTCTGTGAATTGCCATTGTGAATTTCATGATAAAGACCTTCCCATTCTATGTACTCTATTCTGTCACCTTGTTTTTCAAGCCTTTGAGCTATTCTCCTGCTTCCTTCCACATCGCAGATTCTGTCACTTCCTCCATGCATCAGCAAAGTCGGAATATCCGCCGCCGCATGGTTATCTTCAAGTGTACCAGCCTCAAGCTTCAGACCGGTTTCAAACCCGTCCACCGCACACAGCGCTGATATTCTGTTATGAACCATCGGGTTCTCTTTATACGGTCTGACTGAATCAGGATGACCCAGCACTTCTTCATCAACTTCAGAACTTATTGTAAATGACGGTGCAGCTTTTGACATAAGCTTCACTATTCTGTAAAGGACTGCCGGTACCGGTCTTACAAGCCTTATCCATGGAGCTGATATGATATAGCCTGCTATATCCCCGTTAAGCTCTCCACGGCTCCTGTAATCCAGCACAATATTCCCACCCATGCTGTGACCATACAGTATCACCTTTTTTCCTGGATATTCTGTTCTGGCAAATCTGATAAGTTCACTCACATCATCAAGCACTTCTTTTCTGGGTGCACAGTGTCCCTTTTTACCTACAGAATCACCATGCCCTCTCAGGTCCAGCGCAATCACCGCCATTTTCTTTTCTCTGAAAGCTTCTGCAACTCTGTCGAATCTGCCGCCGTATTCACCTATGCCATGAACGATGCATATCACTTTATCCGGTTCATTCACATCCCATAAGTATCCGTTGATAATTCCATCTTCAAGGTTTCTGAGAATAAAATTACTGTACATAAAACACCTGCCCCTTCCCGGAACTTCACGTTCATTCCATTAAATTCCTTATTTATTACATTTTGTAAAATAGTTATTGATATTCATTTATGCATAAGATAAACTCATTAATACACTCTCCAATAATCAGCGCAGAAAGGGACTGCCCGGTAAATAAATCCATCGGAAAGGAGGACGCACCATGAAGAAAATAACATGCACATTATGTGGCTGTTCGTATGGCGACATTTACGCTTTTAAAAATGGCTGTGTATGTGAAGATTGTCTGCAGCATCTGAAATCAGATATCAATGCGGACAGTCATGTGCGAGCCGGCGATTAATACCGATACCTCACTTTCTCTTTCTGCCGCGGTTATTGGAGCTGTGGGTCCTCTGACGCTTCTGCGCAGCCAGTCTCTTCTTCGTCCTGGGTTTCATGACCGAGTACCCGAATCTGCCTATCTCATGTTCAGGCAGAGCATAGTAGTGTCCGTGGTTATATGCTATGAGGCCTGCCCTGTCCAGACGCAGCCTGCCGTCCTCTTCCATCAGCTTCTCATCTGCCGATACGCTGACGATATCTGCAATAAACATATCATGGGATCCCAGTTCTCTGATTTCTTTTACCCTGCATTCGATGCTGACAGGAGATTCCTTTATCGAAGGACATTTCACGACTCTGCTGATTTCCGGGGTCAGATTCTGTTCCCTGAATTTATCCACATCTCTTCCGGAACGTACACCGCAATAGTCAGTGGCACGAGCCAGCTTCCGGGTCGTCAGATTTATCACGAATTCCCCGGTTCTTTTAATTATATCATAAGAATATCTTTCTTTTCGCACCGATATATAGGTCATAGGCGGATCAGAATTGATTATGCCTGTCCATGCGATAGTTATTATGTTCTTTTTATCGTCCTCTCCGCAGGATACCATTACTGCTGGAACAGGGTTCAGCATTGTACCAGGTTTGAATTCCAGTTTAGACATTATACCATTCCTCTGTTTATCTTCCTCTAAGTTCACTGAGCACTTTCTCAAAATCCTCCGGCAGCGGACTCAGAAACTCCATATACTCACCGGTAGACGGATGCACGAATCCCAGAGTGCCCGCATGCAGCATCTGTCTTCTGGCGCCCAGTCTGTTTTTTACCGGACCATAAAGCTCATCACCCAGCAGCGGGTGCCTGATATATGACATGTGAACTCTGATCTGATGAGTTCTTCCAGTTTCAAGAACTGCTTCTATATATGTGAACTGTCCGAAACGCTCCAGTACTTTATAGTGTGTTACAGCATGTTTCGAACCGACGTCTGTAACAGCATTTCTGAGTCTGTTTCCGGGATCTCTTCCTATAGGTTCATTGACGGTTCCCTCATCTTCTCTGATATTATTATATACTATGGCCCTGTATCTTCTAGTTATTGAATGCTCCGCCAGCTGTGAAGACAGACTGCTGTGAGCTCTGTCATTTTTTGCCACCATCAGCAGGCCGCTTGTGTCTTTATCTATCCTGTGAACTATCCCCGGTCTTATTACCCCGTTGATCGATGACAGATTATCACCACAGTGATACATCAGTGCGTTGACAAGCGTGCCGGAGCTGTTTCCAGGTGCTGGATGCACAACCATTCCTGCCGGTTTATTAACAACAAGCAGGTCATCATCTTCATAGACAATATCCAGAGGGATGTCCTCAGCTGTGATTTCAACCTTCTCAGGTTCCGGAACGTATATTTCCACCACGTCGCCTGAGGCAGCCTTGTATTTCTTCTGACTGCACACCTTGCCGTTGACAGTTATCCTGCCCTTTTCAAACAGCTTCTGTATGAAGCTCCTTGAATAATCTTCCAGTGCAACAGAAAGAACCAGATCTAATCTGGTTCCGTTCATTTCTTCATCTATTGTAAGCCTTATCGTTCTTGAATCATTCACGCTCATTGCTGCCCGTGCTTCCTTTCAATAAAAATAATATATAAAAGCAGCAGTCCACAGCCTGCGCATATGAAAATATCGGCGATATTGAATACAGGAAATACCCTGAAGTCAAACATATCCACCACATATCCCTGCGCTACCCTGTCGATCAGATTACCCAGTCCTCCGCCGCAGATGAATGCTATGGACAGCAGATAGAATCTGTTCCATGCTTTTCTCCTGACATACAGCAGTATCATACCTGCAAGCATCACGACAGCAGGCAGAAGTACAAGAATCAGCCACTGCTGCTCCCACATGCTGAAAGCGGCACCTCTGTTCTGAACATATGTTATATGAAAAAAATTCTCGATCAGAGGTATGGTTTCACCGACAGTCATATTCGATGAAACCAGCAGCTTGACCAACCTGTCAGCAACAATTATCGCTGCAATTATCAGATAATATATCATAAAACCGGGTATACTGATCCCTCCTTACCTGATGTTTCTTACAGTTCTGGTTTTATCCAGATCTTCCTGACTCTCACTTGCGTTTTTATCTCTGACAATCTGGGTTTTTGAAAGATCCTGGCTTTCACCTGTCAGCATTCCCGGCAGATCGTCAAAGTCATCTATGCCCAGTTCAGGGAACATTTCTCCGCTCAGAGATTCGAATCTCTCCAGTTCAGACTGCAGAAGTCTCTTGTACCTTGTCCTGAAATCAATAAATCTTGATTTCATCGCTTCGCTTTCTTCTGCAATCTTATCTGCAGTTTCCCTGGCTTCCTTCTGTATCAGCTGTGCGTCCAGCTCTGCATTCTTGAGAAGTATGTCTGCGCGCTTCTCAGCACTGACAGATATATCCGACATAAGTGCTTTAGCAGCTTCCAGTGTCTCAAGCACAGTTCCCTGCGAACTCCTGTATCTTTCTAGCTCTTCAACTAGCCTGCTGTTTTCTTCTCGTGTCTGTCGGAGCTCATCGATGAGTCTCTCCATATCAATAGTGATCTCATCAAGAAATTCATTTACTTCGTCTTCTTTATATCCTCTGACTGCTCTTGTGAATTCTTTTTCCTGAATATCGATAGGTCTGATCATTTATCGCTTCCTCCTATTTCCATGGACTTGAGTCTGAACTGTCTCCTCCGAAGCTGTAAGGCTTGCTGTCTCCTTCTGCAGATATCGCAACATTTTCAGGAGCAAATATAAAAATGTTGTTTGCAACCTTCTGAACATTACCGTTCAGTGCATATGTAGCTCCTCCCAAGAAATCGAATATCTTTCTCGCCGTATCTGAATCCAGCTTTTCGAGATTGACAATTATCGGTTTACGGCTTTTGAGACTGTCAACAAGCTTGGAGCACTCATCGAATCCCTTAGGTTCAATAACCACAAGCTTGAACGCTGTTGTGAGCGCCTTGACTGTTCTGTTCTCCATCGGTACAACATTATTCATATCGAATTTTGACGATGCAGACATGGAAGATCTTGGTTCCACAGGTTTCCTGTCATAATAACCGGACTTTCTGTATTCTTCCTCCTCCACTTCCACTTCTTCATCTTCATATTCTTCAAATCCCATGAGATCTTTAAATTTTGTAAAAACGCCCATTTTTTCCTCCTGTTATTTGTTGTAGTTTCTTTCTCCGAAAATAGCACTGCCTACTCTCACAAGGTTTGAGCCCGCCTCGATTGCAACTGTGAAATCATGAGACATTCCCATTGACAGATACCTGAAGTCAAGTCTCTCATGCTCAATTCTGCCGAACTGATCATACTGCTTCTTCACTTCCTCGAAATATACCTTTATCTCTTCAGGGTCCTCTGCGAAAGGTGCTATGCACATAAGACCTCTGATCCTGATATTTTCGCAGTTCTCCAGAATATCATTTATCAGCTTCTCCGTCTCATCTGTAGTTATGCCGAACTTGCTTTCCTCCTGAGCCGAATTCACCTGAAGCAGAATATCCATCGTTATTCCATGACTCTTCGCTCTTTTATCGATTTCAACAGCCAGCTTGTATGAATCCACTGAATGTATCATGCTGACTTTATCAATGATATATTTAACCTTGTTTGTCTGAAGATGACCTATCATATGCCATTTAACCGGCTTGACAGCATCATACTTGTCCATTATTTCCTGTACCTTGTTTTCTCCTATATCTGTCACTCCCGCATCTATAGCGATATTTATCTCCTCCGGTGTCCTTGTCTTGCTCACTGCCACAAGAAGCACATCATCAGCACTTCTGCCGCAGCCTTCCGCCGCTGCTTTTATCTGGCCATTTATTTTCTCCAGATTAGCTCTGATATCTTCCATTTTTATTTCTCCTCCTCTTCCTTATCGTTCTGCAGATCTTTTTCAAGCACACCCTGCGGGTGCTTCAGCACTTCATCATAGACATTGACTGTATAAACCTGCTGTCCTTCATCATTAATGAAAGTTGTATCTCGTATCACAGATTCCTTGTCATCGCTTGCAATTATACTTACAGGCTTGAAACTGTAATTTCCATTCTTGTCTTTGACATATACCCCCTGCTGCCCGTTTTTCTCCACTATGCATTTATTCTTCACAATAAGCCCCGAATTATCGCTTATCACTATGTTCATATCTTCCGCCCTGCTTCTGGCGAAGGTTTCATAGTATACATCAAGATGAAAAAGTACACGAAAGCCCTTATCCTCCTCAATTACCTTGTACACTTCCGCATCAACATCTCCGTCAGGAAGCTCTATCGTAACCTCTCTGCCGTCATAGTAGCTTTCGGCAGTTTCTTCGTCTACCCAGCACAGAATATACCATTTATCATCTGCAGAAATCTTATAGACAGGTTCACCTTTTATTACGGAATCCCTTTTAAGATCTGCGGGTTTAAATGACAGGCCTTCTACTGTTTCTCTTTTGATTTTCTCCATATTATCAAAAGTGAAATAGTCTTCGTAGCCGTCAACATAGTAACATACTATACCGCTGATAGGAGCATCATATTTATTTGAGATGCCGTCGAAGCCCTTTAACCGCTCAGTATATTCAGAAAACCTGGGCTGCTTGTCTTTATCTGTACCCGAATCCTCTTTATCTACTGATACGATAGCATGTCCTTTCTTTACAGCAGTCCCTTCTTCCTCATGGTATTTGATCTTACCTGATTCCGAAGCGATGCACACGCTTTCCTCCTTGATGAAATACCCCTTGGTATCGTAGGATATAATGAGGTTGCCCGGTTCAAGAGTCTGGGTTGTCTCGAAAATATCAGTCACCTTCGGCAGCACTTCAACGATCACAAATAATAACAGTAATACTATAATATAAACAGAAATTGCTTTTTTTCTCTTGGTTGTCAGCTTTGTTTTCATTGTTTTATTTTACACCATAGCCTCTCATCTTTCAATCGCTACGGCTTTATTTTACTTATTTCTTCCACTATTTCAGCCTCTTCTTTTGAGAATCGCTCCGGATTCTTCACGTATTCTTCAAACATGTCAGGCCTTCGTTCCTTTGTAAGCAGAAGTGCTTCTCTGAACTTCCACAGATTTATCAGCTTATGATTTCCGCTTACCAGCACCTCAGGCACGTCAAGACCTCTGTAGCTTCTTGGCTTGGTATACTGAGGGTGCTCCAGAAGCCCCGAATATATGGATTCATCCAGTGCGGAATCCGCATTCCCCAGCACATCCGGCAGAAGTCTGGCAACAGAATCGATAAGCACCATTGCCGGCAGTTCTCCTCCTGTCAGCACATAATCCCCTATGGAAACTTCTTCTATGTTCCAGTAATCCAGCACACGCTGATCCACACCTTCGTAATGCCCGCACAGAATCACAAGCTCATCCAGCTCAGACAGCTCGCTTATCTTCTGCTGATCCATTATTCTGCCTCTCGGAGACATGTATATTATCTTCTTATTATGAGCATCCACCGATTCCAGCGCACCAAAAATCGGATCAGCCATCATAACCATGCCTCCACCGCCTCCGAAGGGATAGTCGTCAGCCTTGTTGTGTTTATCATTACTGAAATCTCTTATATCTGTAAGTCTGATATTTATTATGTTTTTCTCTGCAGCTCTTCCCAGAATGCTGCTTGTTACAGGAGCGAACATTTCGGGGAACAGAGTAAGCACATCAATTCTCATATGATCACTGTTTCTCCATTACAAATCCAGCAGTCCGTCAATAAGCTGTACTGTGATCTGACGGCTGCTTCCATCTATATCCAGAACAAACTGGTCAACCTTAGGGATCAGAACTTTTTTCCCGTTTTCCAGTTCAACTTCAAATATATCCTGTGCCGTGTTCTGTATTACATCCGTAACTTTTCCCAGCACATTTCCGTCCTCTTCTCTGACGGTCATTCCTATTAAATCTCTGACATAAAACTGTCCTTCAGGCAGCGGCGGGAGATCACTCTCCGTTATAAACAGTTCACTGCCTCTCGCACGTTCAGCCGCGTCTCTGTCATTTATACCCTCAAGCTTGAGAACAACCATGTTCTTCTGCAGTCTCACCTTTTCTACCCTGACAAGCTTATCGCCGACGTATATCTCAGGAGTATCTTCGTATGCCTGAATGCTGTCAGAATAATTATACACCTTGACTTCACCCTTCAGGCCGACCACATTGACAATTTTCCCGATTTTTATTTTTTCCATGCTTTTACTCTCATCCAAAACAATACAGGCACATATATATGAAATACATGTGCCTTCTCAATTTCTATTGAACTATTTCAACAACCACTCTGGCATTAGCTTTTGTTGCTGCCGCTTTTACAACGGTTCGAAGAGCTTTCGCGATTCTCCCCTGCTTACCGATAACCTTCCCCATATCCTCTGAGGCTACTCTAAGCTGTATGATCGTAGTGCCATTGGACTGTGACTCGGAAACCTCAACAGCCTCCGGATGTTCAACCAGAGATTTTGCAATTGCACTAACTAATTCCACCATCAGTTCCACCGCTTTCTATATAATACCGTTTTTCTTGAAAAGGAACTTGACTGTATCAGTAGGCTGAGCTCCATTTCCTAACCATTTCTTAGCCTTTTCTTCATCAATGCTGATAGTAGCAGGTTCAGTCATTGGATTGTAATATCCGATTTCTTCAATAAATCTGCCGTCTCTAGGTGATCTTGAGTCTGCTACCACTACACGATAGAAAGGCTTTTTGTGAGCTCCCATTCTCTTAAGTCTGATTTTTACCATTTTCTTTATTTCCTCCTAAAATATTATCTGAAATAATTTGTCATTTATACTGCACAAGGCTTCTTTGTTAAAAGCCTCGGAACATTCTGTTCATTCTCCCTGCTCCGCCTTTGCCGGTGAAGCTTTTCATCATTTTTCTCGATTCATCATATCTCTTGACGAGCTGATTTATCTTTGATACCGGCTGTCCGGAGCCTGCTGATATTCTCTTTCTTCTGCTGGCATTAAGGATAGAAGGATTTTCTCGTTCTTCCTTTGTCATTGACTGTATGATTGCTTCCATCTGAACGAATTCCTTCTCGCTTTTTTCGATGTCCACATTCTTCATCGCCTTGCTGTTCATACCCGGCAGCATATCCAGCATCTTGGTGATGCCTCCCATTTTTCTTATCTGACCCATCTGCTCCAGGAAATCTTCAAGAGTGAACTTGTTTTTTCTTATTTTTTTCTCAAGCTCCTCTGCTTTCTTTTCATCGTATTCCTCCTGAGCTTTTTCGATGAGGGTCAGCATATCTCCCATACCCAGGATTCTGCTGGCCATTCTCTCAGGGTGGAAAGGTTCCAGAGCATCGAACTTCTCTCCCATACCGACGAATTTGATAGGTCTTCCCGTAACCTTCTTGGTGGAAAGCGCTGCACCGCCTCTGGAGTCACCATCCATCTTGGTCATTATGATGCCGTCGATGCCCAGCTTGTCATTAAAGCCTTCTGCAGCATTTACCGCATCCTGACCTGTTAGTGCATCCACCACAAGCAGAATTTCATGAGGCTTCACAGCCTTTTTGATGGTTACCAGTTCTTCCATCAGTTCTTCGTCTATCTGCAGACGTCCTGCTGTATCGACGATCAGAACATTATATCCTTTTCTCTCTGCCTCTTTCATAGCTGCGAGAGCAATCTTCTCAGGCTCTCTGCAGTCTCTCATGGTGAATACAGGTGTATCCACTGCCTTTCCTACCACCTCCAGCTGATCAATAGCTGCAGGTCTGTATATGTCACATGCGCACAGCATAGGATTCTTACCGTTCTTCTTAAGGTAATTGGCCAGCTTGCCGCATGTTGTTGTCTTACCTGTACCCTGAAGGCCGACCATCAGATAAACCGTGAATCCCTTTGGAGAATATGTCAGCTTGCTGCCTGTTCCTCCCATCAGATCTGTCAGCTCTTCATTTACTATTTTTATTACCTGCTGTCCCGGAGTAAGGCTCGCCATCACTTCTTCTCCGAGAGCCTTCTCCTTGACGCTGGCCACAAAGTCTTTCACAACCTTGAAGTTCACGTCAGCTTCCAGAAGGGCCAGCTTGACTTCCCGCATTGCTGCATTGATATCAGACTCTGTGAGACTTCCTTTGCCCTTGAGCCCTTTGAAGACATTCTGCAGTTTTTCCGATAATCCTTCAAATGCCATAGGATTAATCCTCCAATTTATCTATGATAAGTTTAACTTTATTCAGTTCATTAATGGCTTCTGCTGCATCGCTCTGATTCCTCTCCTGCAGTCTGCCTATCACATTATCTATTATTCCGTCTATTTCATTTACGGCTTCGCTGCTTCTGCGAAACTTCGCTACCAGGCCAAGCTTCTCTTCATAGCCTTTGAGAGATTTCTCAGCATTTTTCAGTGCATCGTGCACTCCCTGTCTGCTGATACCGAATTCAGCAGCGATCTCCGAAAGCGACAGATTCTCTTCATGGTAGAGTTCCATGACCTCCTTCTGCCTTCTTGAGAGGAGCTGTCCGTAAAAGTCATAAAGCAGACTGGCCTGTGTGATTTCGTCTATTCTCATTATCCACCCTCCGGTCTGTCTTCACCGCAATGGATTTATGCCGCACTGTTTCGGCAAGTGACATTGCTTGACACCATGACAGTATACAGCAGCCATCATATGATGTCAAGTTTTTTTCCTTAACACATTTATAAACTCTGTATTCACCTGCCGTCAGCCCTGATTATCACTGCGGAATTCTATATTGGCAAAAACATCTCCGTCCGCCGCCCTGAGGGAAATTATCTCAATATCATCTTTGCAGCTGTATCTGTATGGTATCATTATATCTCCGTATTTTGCCGCCGTTCTGTATTCGGTTCTGACCGTGCTGTACTTATAATCTTCCGGCAGACATTCCTCAGCTATCTGGATATATTTTGAATTGTTCATGTGCCTGTTTATATCTATATGATACCTGCACACCTTCACCTCATCCAGAATTTCCGGCTCCGCATCCTTCGGCAGTCTAATTTTTCTCGGAAGATATGCCATGCCCTGAAATTTCTCATCAATCGGTACTGCCGCCACTATTTCATGAGGCACTGCTGTTGCCTTCATCTGATTCAGATCAATGAAGGCTCCTCCTGCATATGACGATATCCTCACATTGCCTTCTTTGTCATATATGTTCGTGTTTCTGAATCCGTAGCTGTTTTTGAGCTGATACACAGTCGTTACAACGTCAACTGTCTCTCCGTAAAATACCGGTTCATGAAAATTTATCTGTCTGGAAACCAGAAACATCGTTATATTTTTTTCTTTAAAATATTTCTGGACTTCAGTCTCACTGTCCAGCTGAAATCCTGAGCAGTCCTGCATGAAATCCACTGCTGCCCCCAGTGTCAGCCTGCCGTCGGGACCCACATGACTGTTGCCCACTTCCCTTGTTATCGTGTACATCGCATCATCACCTCTTTCTTTTCATTTCATTCAGTTCAGCCTTCTGTTCAGGCGTCAGCCGGTAGCTTTCTCTGGCTTTCTGCAATGCTTTATTATATGTAAAGTCATCAAGAACGCTTTCATTCATGTACGCTTTTGTCTCATCGTAGAATTTCACGAAGCATATGGAGATCAGCCAGGCTACCGCCATTTTTACATAATACCCATCATGGGATATTTTATCTGCATGCATGAAAATTCTTCCCAGATATTCCTCGTTTATATAATAATCCAGCAGCATTACTATACCGAACCGTATCTGATACTCATCATCCGAAGCAAGATATTTCTGCAGATACTCATACATTTCAGGCAGATGCTTTCTGGTTTCCTTGAGACCGGCGCAGAAAACATCACATACTGCCCAGTTGTTTATTTTAGGAACGAATCCGTCTATCTGTTCAGCCAGCCATGAAAACCCGGGCTTTCTGACAAGGCCTATTATCATACCCTGAAGCATGATTTCCTCGTAATAATTGTCACCTATCTCTCTGATCAGGCTCCCTGCATCGCCTTCCCAGTCCTTCATAAGCTCTCTGGCATACTGACGCAGCACAGGAACCCTCACTCCGATCATCGTTTCTTCTCCCGGTACGAGTGAGCTGTGAAAATCCCTGTATTTCTCATCCTGAAGCGAAAAAATATGTTTTCTTACTGTTTCCTCAGTTATCATCATCTTCTCCTGTCAGCCTGGTTCTTACTTCCTGTTTCACTTTCTTTATAGCTTCTTCAGCTTCTTCGAGTTTCTGCTTCTGCCGTTCTACAGAACGCTCAATAAACTTCTCCATATGCTCTCTGATCGGAACCTCTGTCTGGAATGCCAGCAGAAATCTGCGCTTTTCTTCAAGCTCCTCTCTCTGCTCCCTGATAAAATCCTTAAACTCTTCATACCTGATAACAAGTTCCTTTTCGGCAGCGAATTTTCTCATCTTTGCCGAAAGCTGCAGCGAATAGCTCAGATCTATCACAAATATCCCGAAGAACATTCCGATAAAGAATGAAAACGCCAGATGCTGCGACAGCCATACAACCCAGCCGATCACATGTGTATTTACCGTAAAATAGTAGACAGTTCCCAGCAATCCCCATATCACCGTAAACTTGGGACATATCACGCCCTGTATATTTAATTTTTCGTTACTGTAGTCCCACAGCTTAAGTTTCATTCCTTTAATGAAAATCAGTCCTGCTATGTATTCTATCACTGTCATCGTCACAGCCATAAGAACAAATACGACTGCTGCCGTCACTGCAGTATTTCCCCTGATATATTCATCCAGAAACGCCATAATACAGCATGACATCACGAACATTCCCCACAGACCGAATCCGTACAGCGGCAGATAGGGACCTGCCAGAAATCCCGGGTTTATCCATTTTCTCTGGGGATTGTTCGAAGATATGAACCTTCTGAAAAAAAGCTCCATGCACCATCCGATGCAGCTGCCTATAAAAAACAGAAATGCGAAAATCAGAAAATTATTCACCTTTTTTACCCCTTTCTTGTTTTTCGTTGCAAATGCAACAGACTTTCATGTATCATTATATTAAAATCCAGTTACAAAAGCAAGGAGGTCAGATATATGAGAAGACATGACAGAGAAATGGACAGAGATTTTGCTCTCAGTATAGTCGATAAATGTGAATATGCGGTGATTTCCATGGTAGATCCGCAGGGCAGACCATATTGCCTGCCAGTCACCATAGTGCGCAGCGATAATGCTGTCTACTTCCATACTGCCAGGGAAGGTCAGAAGATAGATGTGCTGAAAAATGATCCTTCGGTGTGCATGGCATGCGTAGGTGACACAAATCGCCCGCCGGATAAATTCACAACGGAATTCGAATCAGCCGTTCTGCGGGGTACCGCAGTCGAAGTTACAGATGAAGAAGAAATGATCATGGCCCTGAGACTTCTCTGCCAGCGTCACAGTCCTTCAAACATGCATGAGTTTGATGCTGCAATATCCAGAAGCCTTGCCAGAACCGGTGTATGGAAAATAAATATAGAAGATATCACCGGCAAACGCAAAAAATATGATAAAAACGGCGAGGAAATGAAATTCGGAAGAATGGAATAATGCTCCGCCGTCAACAGGAAGGGGATTTATTAAAATGAAAAGAAAAATCATTAAAATAAACGAAGAAAAATGTAACGGCTGCGGTCTCTGTGCCGAGGCCTGCCACGAAGGCGCGATAGGTATGGTAAACGGCAAAGCCAGACTTCTGCGCGACGATTACTGCGACGGTCTCGGAGACTGTCTGCCGGTTTGCCCTACAGATGCAATTTCATTTGAAGAACGGGAAGCAGCCCCTTATGATGAGGCTGCAGTCAAGGCCAACATGGCTGGTGCATTGACTCACTGGCCTGTCCAGATCAAACTGGCTCCGGTAAATGCACCGTATTTTTCAGGTGCTGATGTACTTATAGCTGCTGACTGTTCAGCATATGCATATGGGAATTTTCACGGAAAATTCATGAAAAACAAGGTGACCCTCATCGGATGTCCTAAGCTGGACATGGTCGATTACAGCGAAAAACTCGCTGAAATATTACGAAACAATGATATCAGAAGCATTACAGTGACAAGAATGGAAGTGCCATGCTGCGGCGGCATCGAATATGCTGTGAAAAAGGCCCTTGCCGACAGCGGCAGGGATATCCCGCTGAAAATCGTCACTATCGGTATCGATGGGGAAATCAGATAGTATAATTAAAGAAGGAAGAGCCTCTATTGCTCTTCCTTCTGCATATTCATGATCATTTCAAGGGAAAGGTTATCAAAATATCCGTTGATCAGTCTGTCTACTTCCTTCCACATCGGCAGCGTTGTGCACCTCTCTGACCGTTCACATTTCCCGGACTTGCAGTCAAGGCATTCCACCGGTGCAAGTGTGCCCTCAACCAGCCTCAGGATGCTCCCTACACTGTATTTATCAGGAGACATACTGAGATGATACTTCTGCTCCTCATGCATGATATTCACCATACCATGCTCTGACAGAAATCCCATTATCCTTACTATATATGATTCAGGCAGATCCTGTCTTTCGGCTATATCCTCAAGCGGTACATATCCGTCACCGCCGTTCTCTGCCAGATCGACCATGACTCTCAGTGTATATCTGCCTTTTTTTGATACCATCATCTCTAAACACCTTCTCGCACAATTTCTTTAAACAGCATTTAATTCATATCATTTCAATAGGTTAAAAAGATTGTATCCTTATGTGCCTTTTTTGTCAAGAGTTTCTGCCCGCCAGAATCTCCATGTTTTCACTGATGCCTATCACTTTTTCGCCCTTTTCTCTGAGAGCTCTGATATATTCTATTTCCTCCCGTCCGATCTTTTCCCCCGGACACAGGAACGGTATCCCCGGAGGGTATGGGATCACAGATGAAGCACATACCCTGCCCTCACACTCATCAACAGGCACAAGCTCTTTATTCTCAGGTATGCCATAAAGCTCTCTTTTCTTTGACCACAACGCTGCGCCTGCCGCAATGTCACCTTCATCCTCTGTACCTACAGACCTTCTGCCATATGCTATCTGTCTAAGAGCCTCCAGAAGCGCACTGAAATCCTCTCTTGTATTCCCTATACCTGTCATACACATCAGGATATTTCCCGTAGTAAGCTCAGCGTATATCCCTCTCTCCATCAGCAGCTTTTCCAGCTCACTTCCATCGATACCGCATTCACTTAAATCCAGATTGATTTTGGTACTGTCCATATGACCCGGAATCTCCATCAGCTTTATCCCTGATGTCTCAGCAGCCTGGCTGTAGAACATGTCCAGATTTTCCTGCCATTCATCAAACACTTTACCATCACCCATAATAATCTCTGCATTGATGTCAAGAGATGCCATCAGCAGATACGACGGACTCGTGCTCTGAACAGCCTGCAGTTTATCTTCAAGCACATGCCTGGAAACTCTGTCTGAATTCAGGTTGAGCACTGCGCTCTGGGTGAAGGAAGCCAGCGTTTTGTGTGTGCTGTTGACAATTATATCCGCACCGCACTCCTCGGCAGCAGACGGCTGTTTCTTCATGAATTTCAGGTGCGCACCATGAGCCTGGTCAACAATAAGCACCTTGCCGTATTTGTGAACCACCTCCGCTATACCGTATATGTCACTGCATATCCCATAATAATTGGGACTTGGCAGTATCACAGCATCCGCATCAGGGTTCTCTGACAGACACCGTTCAATTTCCTCCGGTTCTATCTTCCCGGAAATTCCATACTCTTCAACCATCGAAGGATATGCATATACCGGCTCGATATTTCCCAGCGAAAGCGCATTAAAAACCGATTTATGACAGTTTCTGGCCATAACCAGCCTGCCGCCTTTTTTCACCGAAGCCAGTACAGCTGCAATCAGACCTCCGCTGGTACCGTTTATCAGCGGGTAAGACGCTTTCACACCATAAAGCCTGCTGTATTTATCCGCCGTCTGTCTGATAATGCTTTCCATCTGGAACAGATTGTCAGCCCCCGGGATTTCTGTAATGTCACAATCCATTATATTTCCCAGGAAATCGTCATATCCGTTTTTTCTGTAAAATGCACTTCCCTTATGTCCCGGCATATGAAAAGAAACCGGGGAATCCCCGGCATGCTTAAGTAAAAACTGTGTAATTCCTGTATTGTTCATAATAATCTCCTGCCGCTTCATCAGAATACCTATGCTGCTATGATACACCAGAGCACGGGAATAATCAATGCCGGCAGCATATTGAGAGTCCTGCAGTCCTTGATTTCAAGTATTCCAAGTCCGGAACTGAAAATAAGAAATCCGCCGACTATTGACAGCTCCGTCATCATGTTATCCGTTATGAAATTTCCCAGCAGCATAGTAAGTCCGTATATGCTTCCCTGCCATGCAAAGAGCACACCTGCCGCCAGTGCCATACCTATGCCGTATGTGGATGCAAGCACCATAGACGTTACAAAATCCAGCATGGCATTGGTGAACAGGAATGTATGATCCTGATAAAGTGCACTCTGCACAGGTCCAAGTATCGACAGAGTTCCCACACAGTACAGCAGGCATCCGGTAATGAGTCCTTCTCCGAGTCTGCCTCCTTCAGAGTATTTCGATGACAGCTTCCCTATCCTCTCATCAAGCTTCAGCATACTTCCTATGAGCCCTCCGATTGCCAGGCTTGCAATGAACAGCACAGGATAATTGCTGTCCGGCATATTCTGCACGACAGAATTGATTCCCAGTCCCGTTGCTGCAAGCCCCATGGCGGTAAACAGACATTTGCTGTACTCTTCTTTTAATACCTTCCTGACTATGCCTCCTATAAGACTTCCTGTAATTATTGTTCCGACATTTACTAACGTTCCTATCATATCTGACCTCCTGTCACTGCACAGTTTAAACTCTCCAGTAACTAGAGTGTCAATATTATTTTACAGGAATTTGTATTTCTGTTACGAACTGTGTCGTATCATTGGTGAATCCGTAATCTATCAGCGTGATTTCCAGTGAATCACCGGCAGGTTCATAGCCGCTGCTTTTTATAAAGCTGATAATTCTGCGATAATTATCAGCAGCTTCTTTGTGAGTACCGTTGAATCTCATCACTGCATACAGTCCCCTTTTTACTGTTATGGTATCTCCATTGTATTTTTCCTCCGGGTCAAGCAGCAGGAAAATATGGTCATACTGACTGAACCGACCCTTCTCAATATTTGATCTGCTTATTGACAGTCCGACTTTTCCCAGGAAAACCGCAGCCTGCTCTGAACCCTTTTCCAGAAGCCTTATAGGATATTCCATATCACTGTCCGGCTTCATGGCATATTTGATGATAACTGCCTTTCTGGCGGGCAGCTGGCGGATCTCCGCCTCATCCAGCCTGCTGGTCTGCGCATATTCTATCTGTTCTATTCTGGTACTGATTTTTCGTTTAACGGTTTCCAGTTCACGCTGCTTGGCCTCCACTTCTTTTATCTGATCTCTGAGAATGCTTTTGACCCCGTCGATTTCACGATACTGCAGAAATTCCCTGATCTTGTCAAGAGGCACCTTGAGCTCTCTCAGGTAACGTATAGTGTTGAGCTGCTCGAACTGAGCGGTGCTGTAGTACCTGTAGCCTGTTTTTTCATCCACAGATTCCGGCTTCAGCAGATCTATGTCATCATAATATCTCAAAGTCCTGATATTCATATGAAAAAGCTCTGCTATCTCCCCTATTTTAAATAAATTATCCATAATTGCCGAGTGCCTTTCCTCATTGATTTCTTTTAACATCATTCCGTCAGTCCGAAACCTCCGGTCACCGGGTCCTGAAACAGCCCTATTTCCGGTGGATCATAAACGAATACTGCCATCAGTATGCATATCACTGCGATGACCGACACCTCACAGCTTGAGCTGAATGCTGAGGTAAACAGTCCTCCCGGATTCTTCAGTTTATAAAACGAGAAAATATGCATACCTGCAGCTGCCATGACAAACACCATAATATCCAGTATGAGAATATTCCTCCCCAGTATCCCTGAATAAGTATAAAACATAATTACAATCAGTGCCATCCCTATAATTACAGACGTGACTCTGACAGGGATAAATCCCTCTATCCTCCTGCCGTACACCAGATATTCTGCTGCAGCAAATAACACAGCTGGCCAGAATATCAGTTTCAGATGCTCCCATGTGCTTTCATTTACCGGTCCCAGTACAACCCATACAGGGCCGCCGAACCATTCATAAACAAAATGGAGCAGCGTACCTGATATTATCGTGAACGCTGCTCCGGCTATCTGCCACTGCCTGATTTTTTCCATTCAATCACCCCTTCATCTTAATATATGCAGATGAAGATAATGTGATACTACGAACTGAATTCCACCGGTTCATAATCCTGAAGCCTCGCAAGGTAACCCTTTTCCCTGAGCCTGTCCTGAATTATATCGAGGAGCTGCTCACTGTCTGCAAGCACCGTATGGTAATGATATCCCGATGTTACATTCATCAGCAGATTTGATTTGCCTGATTTGATTTTTTTAACGAAATTCTCGATGTCCAGACGCGACCTGATATTCATATCCGCTCTGAGTACCCCATACGCTTTGTGGTATACGAACACATCCTTGACTATCCCTCCGAAGTCGACAACAGTATTCAGTTCATCCTCAACATCCTGCTCAGTGTGTATAACCTTGAACACTCTGCTGAGCTTAGGTTTGGTCTGTATCAGATATCCCTGATTCATCGACATGATATCATTGCCGGATGCTCTCAGCAGAGCTATATCCTGCACTATGATCTGCCGGCTGACACTGAGCTGTCTTGCCAGAGATATCCCGGATATCGGCTCTTGGCTTTCTGTCAGAAGTTTTAATATTTCTTTTCTTCTTTCATTGCCATTCATCAGTTTGTTCTGTCCTTTCATAATCCTTATACCGCATGAAGATTTTTCAGTGAAATATCCATGATCGGTGCCGAGTGAGTCAGGGCACCGCTTGAAATATAGTCTACACCAAGATCCACCAGAGCCGCAATATTTTCCTTCGTAACATTTCCGGAAACTTCGACCTCCGCTCTGCCGCCGATCACTGACATTGCCTCCCTCATCTGATCATGAGTCATATTGTCCAGCATTATGATATCGGCACCGGCTTCCACCGCTTCTGCAACCATTTCTATGTTCTCAGTCTCAACTTCGATCTTTCTCACAAAAGGCGCATATTCCCTGGCCATTTCAACAGCCTTTCTAACGCCTCCGGCTGCTCCGATATGATTATCCTTGAGCATCACCCCATCAGACAGGTTAAGTCTGTGATTCTTCCCTCCACCTGTCTTCACAGCGTATTTCTCAAATATGCGGTTGTTGGGAGTGGTTTTTCTCGTATCAAGCAGCCTGGTCCTGCTGCCCTGCAGATAAGCAGCCATCCTGTTTGTATATGTAGCAATTCCGCTCATCCTCTGGAGATAGTTCAGTGCAGTTCTTTCACCGCAGAGAATCACTCTGATATCTCCTCTGACCTTCGCCATCAGCTGGCCCTTTTTCACATGCTCTCCATCACTTACATAAAACTCTGTAACTGTCTCCTGATCGAGAAGCTCGAAGACTCTGCCGAACACCTGAAGTCCGCAGATGATGCCGTCCTCTTTGCATATAAGGTCAGCCTCTCCTGTCTGCGGATGATCCATGATACTGTTGGCAGACACATCCTCACTTGTTATATCCTCCCGCAGTGCACTCATTATCAGCGGATCCACATTCAGCTTCATAGTAACCTTATCAAACATTTTCTACTGCCCTCTCTTCTGCCATTCTGCTTATTTCATCCAGCACCAGATTACGATATCTTTCTTCCAGGAGACCTTCATCTGCATATTCAGACATGTCCACGTATTCAGAAAGATCGTATTTACCCGTTATCTTCTCATCATCTGCCATATCATGCGCCGCACGTTTAGCGAAAACCAGGCTTTCGAGGAGTGAATTGCTGGCAAGTCTGTTCCTGCCGTGAACACCATTACAGGCGGTTTCACCTACAGCATACAGTCTCTGCATGGATGTCCTGCTTTCATAGTTCACCTTGACTCCTCCCATGAAATAATGCTGTGCAGGAACTACCGGAATGCATTCCTTCGTCACATCATAGCCCTGCTCCTGGCAGTGCTCGGCAATATTAGGGAAGTGATTTCTGATTTCATCATCCGGAATTGTTCTCATGTCCTCCCAGACAAAATCCGTACCATCCTCCGCCATCTGCTTCTTTATCGCATTTGTCAGTCTGTCACGGGGCATCAGCTCATCTGCAAACCGCTCCATGTCTTTGTTGTACAGCCTTGCACCCTCACCTCTCACCGATTCCGAGATAAGGAAACTCCTCCCTTCATCCTCAGAATAAAGAGTTGTCGGATGCACCTGCACATAGTCAAGATCCTTGCACTCGATGCCGTGCTTTATTGCTATCGCAACAGCATCTCCTGTAAGATGCGGGAAGTTGGTGGTATGATCATACAGGCCTCCGATACCTCCGCATGCCAGCACAACATCGTCGGTCTCAACAGTTTCCAGCGTCCCGTCTTCACGCTTTATCACAGCGCCGATACACACATTGTCTCTGCTTATTATATCAATAAGAGAAGTATATTCCAACATAGTAATATTGCTGCGGCGCTTCGCCTCCGCCAGCAGCTTGCTGGTGATTTCCTTCCCGGTTATGTCTTCATGAAAAAGTATCCTGTTCGCCGAGTGGGCACCCTCTCTGGTGAAAGCAAGCTCACCGTTTTCATCTCTGTCAAAATCAACGCCGATCTCAAGAAGATCATTAACGATATCCTTTGATGAACGTATCATTATTTCAACAGATTTTCTGTCATTCTCATAATGTCCTGCATGAAGTGTGTCCTCGAAATAATCATCGAAGTCGTCTTCATTCTTCAGCATACATATTCCTCCCTGTGCCAGGAACGAATCATTGCTTTCAAGATCCGACTTGGTTATCAGCAGTATCTGCTTGTCAGCCGGCAGCTGCAGAGCACAGTAAAGCCCTGAACATCCGCTTCCGGCGATTAAAATATCTGTTTTCATTTCACCCATTCTTTCTAAATCTCAATAATGTACAAAGCAATATCTTCGCTGTGCCTTAGTATATCATGCATCTTGTCAGCTGACAAGACAGTTGTAAATATATTTTCTTTACAACTAT
The DNA here is from genome assembly GCA_051882895.1 of Lentihominibacter sp. Lineage (GTDB taxonomy): Bacteria > Bacillota > Clostridia > Peptostreptococcales > Anaerovoracaceae > Lentihominibacter. The sequence continues at coordinate 15,370 of JBJESR010000243.1, read as the reverse complement.
CTTGACACCTGTATGATGCTTGGCTATAATCTCAATTAATGTTATATCGTTTAATTGCACAACCGGAGGTACAAAGTGTTAACTAAAGAAATGCAGGATGAGATTCTGCGACTGAAAAAAGAAAATGATATCTGTATACTGGTTCATGCCTATCAGAGCCATGATATATGGGAAATTGCCGATTATGTCGGTGATTCATACGGTCTCAGTCTTCAGGCAGCAAATGCTCCTCAGAAGACTATACTTATGTGCGGGGTCCGTTTCATGGCAGAGACTGTGAAGATTCTTTCACCTGAAAAGAAAGTGCTTCTGGCCAGTCCACAGGCCGGCTGCGCTATGGCTGACCAGCTTGATGTCAGCAGACTCAATGAGCTCAAGGAGAAGTATCCTGATCATACTGTTGTGGCCTACATAAACACCACCTCAGAGCTTAAAACCGCATGTGATGTATGTGTAACCTCTTCATCAGCACCTAAAATAGTTAAAAACATCGAAAACGACAAGATCCTGTTTGTCCCTGACTGCAACCTGGGAGCATGGATTGCGGCACAGGTTCCTGAGAAGAAATTCCAGCTCATCGATGGCGGCTGCCCTGTACACGCACGTATCACCAAGGATGCTGTGGACAAAGCAAGAGCCCTCCATCCTGATGCCCTGCTGCTGGTACATCCCGAGTCACTTCCAGAAGTGACTGCACAGGCAGACTATGCCGGAAGCACTACAGGCATCATGGATTTCGCGAAAAACAGCGAAGCCGGGGAGTTCATCATCGGCACAGAGAGCAGTATCGTGCAGCACCTGCAGTTCGACTGTCCGGACAAAAAATTCTATCCGCTGTCAAAGAACTGCGTGTGCAATGACATGAGACTCACCACCCTGGGAGATATTTATAATTGTGTAAAGGGCACTGCAGGCGAAGAAATCCAGCTTCCGGAGCACGTCATGAAGGGAGCCAGAAGATGCATAGATACGATGATTGAGCTGGGGAAATAAGTGTATAATGAAGATGCTGTCGCATTACTGACCATTAATTACTAGTTGGGATGCGA
>JBJESR010000243.1:0-14221 GCA_051882895.1 Lentihominibacter sp. | reverse complement strand
TGTATAATGAAGATGCTGTCGCATTACTGACCATTAATTACTAGTTGGGATGCGACAGCTTCTGTTTTATATAGAGATACGATACCCTTATGGGGTATATTTTATATGATTGCACGCTATAATGTGCTGAACTTAATAAAACATATGAATAATTGCACATTTACAATTGCCTGTAAAATTATTAAATTATATTTTGAGGTAAAATCGGTCGTTTCTCTGTCATTTTGACCGTTATTTAAGCTGACTGCTGATATGTAATAAAATAACTAACAATATACCCCTCATAAAAATTCCATCAAAATAATAAATGTGCAATTTTTCAATAGTTCCGAGCTGTAATGCACATATTGGGATGCAATCTGCGAAAAAAAAGTGTTTTCAGTTATACAGTGTTTCAATAAGCAGTCTGTTTCTGATCTCGGCATCAATTGCAGCGCTGTTGATAGCCCCATCAACAGCATCGTAAGTAATGATAAGGTTGTTCCACGGAACAATCCCCATTTCTTCATAGACACCCAGTTTCCATGTATTGTACTCGCGATATTCCGGATCTGACATCATACCACAATGCTCCCAGTACTTCAGAATACCATTTAAATAAATAGTGAAATCAGGGCTGAACGCCAGATTTTTGTAATAAATCAGAGCGTCATATCTGTACGGAATGCCAAAAGCGTCCAGTTTTTCTGCGATAATCAGTTCTGATTTGCTTCGAACACGAAGTCCCTTACTTGTAATGTGAATTTTTTCATTAAGGTTTTTCGTATTTTGTTCGAAAGGTTCATCCGCCCATTTTCGGCTCGCCCTTTTTTTCGGGAAAAACATCTCTTCGGGAATCTGCTGAAATTTGTATGGTAACATATCCAGTATATTCTGCACTGTAGGCTCCATATGATGGGCAAGATAGCTTTCCAGCAGAGCAATTTCTTTCTCGAGGGTTTTGACAGATGCTTCCAGATATTTCTTTCTGGCAAGCTTGCCGATAAGTGGGTTGTTTTTCGTGATTCCCTTACGAATATATTTGCTATCGTTTTCTGAGTTTTTGTAAAGATGAACATATTCGATATGGTCAGACACTTGTCTGAAACCAAGATTGCCCTCAGGTAGGGTTTTTAGTTCTTTTCGTTCTTTTTTCAGACGATTGCGATAGTCCGCAAGTCTGTTTAACAGGATTACATCCTGATCATGCATATTTGCTGAATTCAGATTTCTCATTAGATCTCCTTATTGTATCCATATTGACCCATTTAGGTGATTAGATTTAAAATGTGTAAAACTTTTAAAGTAGATATGATTATATATTAAATGGAAAACTATGTAAATAACCCAAAAACCGATTTCCATAAATATCCACATTACAAACACTTTGTCATCATAAAATAGCGTACATAACAACTGAGCTGTCGCATTGAGCCCGTACTTTGAGCCTGCACTTTGAACCTGCATCAGCCAGAAAACCTCACAGCTCAACGACCCGGGCATTATTCGTCATCGGATCCCGCTGAGTATAGTCAAACAGATAATACCTGCCGCCAAGCTTTTCGATATGAGTGAGCCTGCGAAGCAGCCTCACATCCGCATCAATACACTCGGGGCTGCCCAGAATCCTGTGGTCTGAAGCCTCCAGTCTGTAAAATTCCTTTGAATACTCTTTCTCAACAGTTTCATCGCCGAAGAATTCCGGCCGGCTCTTTACGTTTTCTCTTGAATAAAAATCGTAAATCAGAGCATCCATCAGCTCTCCTGCACCTGCATAGGCCCTGCCGAACTCAAGCAGATTCTCATATCTCTGATTCCTCGACAGATTTATCATGTCCATGCCATGCTCCCGATACCAGCAGGCCATAGCCTCGAAAAAACCGAAAGCATCATCAAATGCTCCCAGCAGCAGCTCAACGGATTTAATAAACTGCCCGCTGTTATAATAGACCTCCATCATTTCCTCAACACCCTTCAGTCCCATCAGCTCCTCATAGGATATCCAGTTTGTGCTTAACACCTCATAAGGCGGAGCATCCGTATATCTGAGACCATAACTTTCGCTTTTTCTGTCCATAGGCGAACCTTTAAGCACCTTGAGAAACCCGAGCTGAAGCTGGTGCGGCCTCAGAGCGAAAATATCATTAAAGGAACTGCGGAAGCTTAAAATATCCTCAAAAGGAAGTCCTGCTATCAGATCAAGATGAAGATGGATATTGTTCACGGCTCTTATTGCACTGACGACTTCACATACACGGCCGAAATCCATAGGTCTGTTTATCTCCTTCAGGGTTTTCTCATTAGTTGACTGCACCCCTATCTCCAGCTGCACCTGACCCGGTCTCATCCTTCCCAGAAACTCTATTTCCTCATCAGTCATCAGATCTGCTGCAATCTCAAAATGAAAATTGGTGATACCGTTATCGTTTTCTCTGATATAACGCCATATCTCACCCGCATGCTCATGGCTGCAGTTAAAGGTCCTGTCAATGAATTTCACCTGCGGCACCTTCCGGTCGAGAAAAAACTGCAGCTCCGGCTTCACACGTTCAGCCGACCTGAATTTAAGCTTTTTATCCACGGATGACAGGCAGTAGCTGCACCTGAACGGGCATCCCCGGCTGCTTTCGTAATATATTATCCTGTTACTGAAGCTGTCCAGCTCTTTATATGGAAAAGGTACGGTGTCAAAGTCAATCCTGCCGCTTTCAACCGTAACGGCGATACTGCCGGAAGCTTCCCTGAAGGTTAAATCGGTAATTTCTGCCAGCGCATCATTAAAGCTGCTGCCGCCGCAGTAAGCCCTCACTATCCCGGCAAATGCCTTTTCACCTTCACCGCGGATCACACCCTTCACTGCGGGCAGTCTTTCCAGCACCTCCTCTGCATCAAAAGAAACCTCCGGACCTCCAAGCCAGATATCAAGTTCAGGCCTTATTTTACCCATATCTGCCGCCAGCATCTCTGCTTCTGCCCTGTTCCAGATATAGCAGGAAATAAACAGCAGATCCGGAGCTTTCATGTAAATATCTGCCATTATTCTATTCAACGGCTGATTTACAGTATATTCCGCTATTTCGATTCCGGGCATCTCAGCCGGATCACAGCATTGACGCAGTATTTCACCTGCATAAGCTTTAAGGCTGTAGACAGCCGGATTGGAATGTATATATTTTGAATTCAACGCAACCAGCAATATTTTCATCTTCAGACTCCTGATACGAATTTTTATTAATTCTAACACATATTTCATACTTTTCAATGCCTGACTGCTGTGCTAAGCTTTGTATATCAGATCAGCAAGGAGTGATTACCGTGAATAAAATAATGATTTTCGTGATAGATGGCTGTGCGCCGGAATATATTACAGAAACCAATGCCCCGGAACTGTATAAAACAGTGACTGAGACAGGATTCGCCAGAAGAATCCATGCTCAGATGCCTTCAGTAACCAATGTGAACCATGCATGTATCCTCTCCGGCAGACTGCCGGAAGATACAAAAGTAGTCGGAAATTATTATTACGATGAACAGACAGGCGAAGAAGGATTTATTGAAGAAAGAGGTTTCATGAAAGCAGAAACCATCCTGCAGAGATACAAAAAACTTGGCGGTACCACCGCCCTCTTTACAGTAAAAGGAAAAATCCTCGGAGTTTACGGAGAAGGTGCCGACATAGGGTTAAGTGTACAGACGCCTGATAACGATCTTATCGGCAGGCTCGGTCTTGATGCTCCGCCGCCGGTGAACTCCCATGGGGCAACAGGATGGATACTTGAAGCAGCATATGAATGCATCAGAAAGTATTCTCCGGATTTAATGTACTGTACAACCAACGACTTCGTGTTCCATCATTTTGCACCGGGAACACCTGAAGCAGATGCACAGATTGCATACGTAAATGACTACATAAACAGAATCCATGAGCTGGAGCCCGACAGACAGATATACATCACCGCCGACCACGGTATGAATCAGAAAACCCGCCTTCTCAATTTCCCGGAGCTTGCTTCATCATCGGGGCTTGACATTTTCTGTCTGCCTCCTCTCAAGGATCGCTATATAGAAAACCATATCTATCAGGAAGGCGGCATACTCTATGTATTTCTCAAAGATCCTTCTCAGGAGAAACCATTCCTTGAGCTCGCTGAAAACTGTCCTGAAGTTGAAAAAATAATGACAGCCGAAGCTGCCGCAAATGCTTATGGGCTTCCTTCAGATACTATCGGAGACTATGTTCTGTTCGCTGCCGCAGGCTGTGCCTTTGGAGAAGTTGACGGGATACGGCTGCAGACTAACGAAGTCAGAACTCATGGATCACTTTATGAGCTCGAGATACCTCTGCTTGCAATAAACCCTCTTAAAACTGCAGATAATTACAATTTCAGCAGAGATATTGCAGCCGCAATTCTGGAATCAATTTAATAGATAATGACCAAAGATGCATTTCTGCGGTCATTATAGCTCTGAAAAAGCTGAATAAAGTGCGATGATATCAGTGTCGAATCAAATAAAGTCCCGTTATGAACCAGCGTCCAGGTTCTGCTGCTCTCATCATCCCAGATAAACGGGTGACAGTTGGAGTAATTGATCTGTCCTACCGTTGCAAGGCGTATATGTGCCAGCAGATTTGAACCTTCTACCCGGCACGATAATCTCTGTCTGAGATAAAGGCTGTCTAATGCCTTAACAGGTTCCTTTTCCATGGAAACAGCACCTCGCCTGAATACTGCCAGTCCCCATCCGTCCTTATGTTCAACACTATGATTATAGAATGATTCAAGCAGCTCGTTAGCCTCAAAGGGCTCCGTCGAGCATATTCCAAATAATTCACACATTTGCTTTCTCCTGTTTGTTTATAGCCAGTCTGATTCCCTCTCGTATATAATCTCTCTCAAACTTGTCCCGCACTCTGAAAGCATATCTGTTTTCAGCAGACACGACTTTGGAATACTGATATTCCAGTATTCCTTTAATCTGCGGACTGTCTTCGGCATAAAACTCCATCATTTCTTCCAGTATGCTTCCAAGCTGTGCTTCAAGAGACCTGACACTGCCGTTAATATCCGTAATATTGGAAATATTCCAGTCATAACCTGCAGCATTTTTGTAGTTCTGAATAGCCTGCACCTGATCTGCCTTTGTCAGAGGTTCCATTTCCCGCGAAGCAAGCCATATGAGAAACAGCTTAAGAAACTCCACATCCCTGATGTCTATTCCATCCTCTGCAAAAGGGTTGAGATCTATCATTCTGAGTTCTATATGATCAGTACCATTTTCCTTCAGCTTACTGAGGGTAAATTTTCCTGCCGGCTTCAGCCGTACCGGATAATACAGCTCTCTTTCCTCCGTCAGAAATCCATTATCGACATAAGAACTGATTGAATCAGCATACTCTGTGATGTTCTCATATGACAGCACAGGAGTAAACTGATTCCAGTAGCCATGTTCACTGCATCTCAGAGAAGCCGTTCCTGTGAAAATCGTTCTTCCCCTATCACCCGATTCATAAAACGAATTATCAACAAGCGGACTTGCTGCCAGCAGTGCTACTATCACCCAGCTGTATGCCAGAGTTTTTTCTGCAAGCTTAAGATAGAACTGATCTTTATAAACTCTGTAATTCTCCGCTTCATCCAGCTCGGAATTTTTTCTTATCAGTTCTTCGGAAAATGAATAGTTGAAATGTATTCCCGAATAAGTCATTTTATATTTACCATATCTTCTGGCCAGATATTCACGGTATTCTGTATTGGCTGCTTCCTTGCCGTAATACTGGGCAATCCTGATATCATTTTCATTGCGGATGACAGGAGGGTTGGAAAACGGCCAGATAAGCTCCTTTGCACCCTTCAGTTCTTTCTGAACAAACTGTATCTTTTCATGCAGACAGCTGAGCACATGATCTGCATCGATTTCAGGTGGCGTATTGATTTCGATCTGATCCTCACTGTAATCCCGATCTATATATTTATTACCGGGGAAAGGGTGAGGCGTACCTGCAAAATTGCCGTTTCTGTCTATCCTGTGGGACTCCAGTTCCAGACCTATCATGCCATCCATACGATGTCTGACAATATAATCATTTTCATTATGCAGTCTCATATTCCACCTCCTTATAAACGTCCGTATTTATCTATATAATCTTCAATAGTACTTCCTGCTTCTATTCCCTGAACAATTTCAAGTGCAGCACTCTGCTGCGTTTTAGCACGTCTGTACAGAGGCTCCAGGAATCTCTCCTCTCCGAATCTCCTTGATATCAGACCGTCTCTGGCGATATCAAGCACTTTCAGCAGCAGATCTCTGACCCCCTCTTCTTCTGCAAATGCAGGCAGCTTTCTCATTACAAACAGTTTACGAAGCTCTATCACGTTATAACCCTGTCTGTATATGTTTTCCTCAGTATCAAGCAGCTTTTCCAGTTTATCCAGATTTACTTTAAGTCCCAGATTGAATGCCGGTACACCCAGTGCTTCGCTGATGGGCTGCATACACGTGCTGCGCAGCTCTACTGTACCTCTGAAAGTAAGATCTACAAACTTGAATGATCTGAGATATTCAAGGTCTTCAATCCGTGAGTCCCAGCTGATTGTCCGATAATCATCTCCATCAAAATACTCGCCTTCCACCCTTGAACTGCTGAAATATTCGTCAAGAGGGAGAGGAGTGAAATTAATATACTTGCCGTCACGTTCCAGACAGTACAGACTCATGGATTTTATATATGAAACCAGTTCTTCAACTGATTTGAGTTCAATATCAAAGCCGTCCACATTATGAGGATTCAGCCCATGCATGCTTTCTCTCCACAGGTGATCTCTGACACACAGATAACCTCCTTCATAAGGTGAATTGGCAAACAGCAGAGCTTTAAGCGGCTCCAGCTTATTGAACACATTTATGACACGTATGAGTTCATCTTCGGTCACATCAAGATGCGTCTGAGCCGAACAGCTGATAAGTCCGTAATACGGTATGTCATGAAAAAGGAGCTTGCCTTTATAATTTCTGTATGAGCTCAGATGATGAAGTAGCATGCGGTATCTTCCGTTGGGCACAGGAATATTATTGTTGTACCTGAAATAAGGATTTAGCCCCATACCAGTGACAGTATGTCCCCTTTTTTCAAGAAATTCTCTTACAAACGAATAATAGCTGCAGAAACGTTCATGTATATAGTTCAGATTCTTTTCCCTGCCGAATGAAAATTCAAGGGTATTGTAGCTGCAGTCAAAGGAAAGGTCATCACCGTTCTCACTTGAACTTATAGAGCTGATATTTCCCTCGTCATCATGAATCGGCTCATCGAATCCGAATTCAGTCGCGAAGGCATCCACCATCTCGAATACTATGCTGAAATCAACTGCTTTCCTTGCTTTGTTGACTATCGGAATCTCGAACTCAACCCCGATATACCGGCCAGCCCGCTGTCTGGTCGGTTCGATATACTTCCTGTATATAGCCTGCTTTATGGTATTGGTATCTATGCTCATTGTAAGTTCCTTTCCTGATCATTCATCATCTGATATCAGTGCTGCTATAAGCTCTGCCGTATCTTCCATATCTTTAACTGACGCATACTCATCGGTAGAATGAGTATTATACATACCGCACGAGACGACTATCCCCGTCATGCCCTTTTCCATGAAAATATTGTTATCACTTCCTCCGTGGGTAAATTTCAGTTCTCCTTCAAGGCCTGTTCTGATGCATGCATTTCTGAAACGTCTGCATACTCTTTCATCCTCAGATACCTCGTAGGCCCGTATCTTTACATCATAATCAAATTCCAGTTCTGCTTCTGCCCGTTCTGCTTCTTCCCGGAAGATTTCCCCGACATTCTGCACTTCACGAAGAGCCTCTTCATGGTCAAAGCCTCTGGCCTCCCCGGTACACAGGCATTTTTCGGAAACGATATTGTCAGCCTTGCCTCCGGATATGGTGCCTATATTCAATGTCATATTCTCCGATATCCTGCCCTGCTTTATCCGGCTTACTGCTGAAGCTGCCGCAGCTATGGCATTGACACCGTTCTGCGGAGAAAATCCGGCATGGGCAGCTCTGCCCTTCAGGGACGCCCTGAAGGATATGATTGACGGAGCTTTTCTCGCTGCAGCTCCTGCAGGACCGCTCATATCAAAAACATATGCGTCCTCCGATATGACCCTGCTGAAGTCGAACACCTTCGCACCTTGTCCATACACCTCCTCTGCAACAGTGAACAGAACCTCGATGCTTCTGTGCTCTGCTCCCTGCTCCTGTATGATACGCACAGCCTCAAGGATCTCAACTATACCGCACACATCATCAGCACCTAGTACAGCTCTGCCGTTTCCTGTGATTATGCCATCCCGACTCACCTCAGCGGACTTGCCGGTTCCCGGCTGTACCGTATCCATATGCACAGATAAAAGTATCGGGACTTTACCTGCCTGCCCTCTGAGCAGCCCGTATACATTTCCCGCTTCAGAGGAATAATGATCCCCTGCATCATCTTCCACCACTTCAAACCCGAGCTTCTGCAGTTCTTCCTTGAGTGCATCAGCCATCCTGCCCTCGTGATAGCTGACGGAATCTATGCCGGTCAGGCGGATAAAATCTTCTATTATACGTTTTCTGTCTGCATGAGTTTTCATAATTACAGCACCTCGCTTAAACAATAAAATCGCATTTTACCTATTTCCCTATCATTTTAATAGGTATTCTATCATCATATTTCTTTTGCGTCAACACTTCTGATGAAATATATCTTCGTAAAAGCGCAAAAGAAAAAGAACGCTGCCTATGCAACGTCCTTCTCTCTTATTTACTCATTATAATCTGTCATATTTAATGATCACATTCAAACCATGCTTTCATAGTGTCCAGCACATGCACCAGTTCCTCCTCTGTAATTATGTACGGCACCATCGCATACATATAGCTGAGAAACGGCCTGTTGAACACCCCATGTTCATATGCGAATTCACGGAATCCCTTCAGTACACTGCTGTCTTTGACCTCAATACAGATACATCCTCCCATGATTCTTATCTCCTTAATCCTGGGATCTGTGAAATCTGCCATTTCCCTCCGCATTATCCTGGTGATATCCGATATCTTCGACATATAGTCTTCTTCCTCAAAGACCTCAATTGATTTCAGTGCAGCACTGCACGCCAGAGGATTTCCCATGAACGTCGGGCCATGCATCAGTGCCTTGTCAGGATCATCACTGTAAAAAGCATCGTACACTTTATGATCTGCCACAGTAACCGCATGACCTATGTATCCTCCTGTAAGAGCCTTACCCAGAATGAGAATATCCGGCTGCACAAGATCAGCCACAAATCTGTTTCCTGTACGTCCGAACCCGGTAGCCACTTCATCAAAAATCAGCAGTACATCGTATTCATCACACAGCTCCCTGGCACGTTCCAGAAAAGAAACATCGTACATCAGCATACCTCCCGCTCCCTGCAGCAGCGGCTCGACGATAAATGAATTCAGCGAATCGTGATATTCATCAAATGCCTTCTCAAGCTCAGGAATTTCGGTCGGTATGTGTACAACGTTCTCATTCTTCCCATATGCCTCCAGAACGAAATGATAATCTTCGTCATCTCCGGCTTCCATTGCCTTGAAAGTATCACCATGATAAGAATTCGTCAGTGAAAGCACCTTTGTTCTCTCCTTATCACCCTTGTTCATATGATACTGCAGAGCCATTTTGAGAGCCACCTCCACTGCAACGCTGCCGGAATCCGAGAAAAAGCAGTAGTCCAGATCTCCCGGAAGCCACTCCTCCAGCTTCGCTGCCAGCTTTTTCACAGGCTCATGAGTCAGCCCTCCCAGCATGACATGAGAAAACTTCTCTGCCTGAGCTGTAATAGCCTCCGTCAGCACCGGATGCTTGTATCCGTGAATCGTGCTCCACCACGAGGATATGGAATCTATCAGCCTGCTCCCGTCCTTCGTGTAAAGGTACACACCTTCCGCGTCAACGATTTCATAAGGCTCTTTCATTGTTTTCATCTGTTCATATGGATACCATATCATTTAAATCACTCCCGTCTGATATTCATCACTTCCGTAATCATTCCTGCAGTATATAACTGACCTACTCATAGAGTTCTGCCAGAAAATCAGCATCTATATCAAGTTCATCTGCGCCTTCCTCAACGCAGGCGATGACTTTCTCTGCCGTCATGTATTCGCACATTTTCAGGTTATCCTCTTCCATAACATCTCCCGGATGGAAATGATTGAATATAATTCCCTTTATGCCTATACCTCTGGCTTTCATATATTCACAGGTCAGAACAACACTGTTGATAGTGCCCAGTCCCGCATCAGCCACCACAATGCACGAAAGTCCCAGAGCTTTTATCACATCCTCAAGCTGCAGCTTTTCATCGTCAAAGCAGAGGGGACACAGTATTCCTCCGCTGCCTTCCATAGTGACGTAATCATATTTACTGCACACTTTACGGAAACCTTCTGCCACCACATCCAGCTTCACAGGGTTGCCTTCAATACGTGAGGCCAGATGAGGAGATACCGCAGTCTCATAAATGTACGGACACATTTCTTCGAGGGGCTGATCTATACCCGACATGTTTTTCACGAAAACCGCATCGCCGGGAATCAGACTGCCGTCCTCTCTGCGGGCATTGCCGCTCATTGCCGCCTTGTAATACGCGGTGCTTCTGCCGCTTTCATGCAGCTTTTTAGCTATAAGTCCTGCCACATATGTCTTGCCTACATCCGTTCCCGTTCCTGTTATGAATATTTTTGCTGCCATAGTGATCTCACCTCAAATCCAAATTCTCTCCAGAGTTGTTCCTGCACGCTGAGTTCAGCCGATCCTCATTTTGTCATAAGCCGGTTTAATGCGCTTTGTCAGGAAAGCCGCCAGGAAACAGAGCAGTATATCTCCCGGTACCGCCATCAGGAAACAGTACAGAAACAGCGGCCAGAAGCCGATCGGCGTGTTTATCACGTAATTACATATAATATAATAATATATCATTCCCATAGCATATACGATAAGAAGACCGATAAAATTGGCTGCCAGTATCCTGCTGATTTTCAGTTCCTTTAGTTTTTCTACAAGTCTTCCTGTAACGTAGGAAGCAATTATGAATCCTATGATATATCCGAAACTGGGTTTAAAAATATACCATATACCTCCGCCTTCAGCAAAAATCGGCAGACCTACAAGGCCAAGGAATGTGTAAACTCCAACACTTATCGCACCCAGCCTTCCGCCCATGAGCAGCCCTGCCAGCATAGTGAACAGGAACTGCAGTGTGAAGGGAACCACAGGAACCGGTATCCTGATAAATGCCCCTGCCGTGATAAGTGCCGTGAAAAGTGCACACATTACGATATCTCTTGTCGTTATCTTTCGTCTGACTGCTGTCTTCATGTTATTTTCCACTAAAATACCCTCCGGTCTGAATATAATCATTACTGATGCAATAATTATATTCACTGCCGCAGGGTATTGTCAACTTATTTTTTGAATTGTTAAGGTATCGTTATAATGTTCACTCATATGCCTTGAGCAGATCCCTGATTACTTCACCTGCTGCTATAAGCCCTGCCACTGACGGCACGAAAGCCACACTGCCGGGAATGTCTCTTCTTTCAGTACACTTGTGCTCTGCACCAGGCGGACAGATGCAGTTCTTCCTGCAGCTTATGCTCATGTCTTCTGCAGGTCTTGCAGGCTGTTCTGTTGAGTAAACCACTTTCAGCTTTTTAATGCCGCGTTTTCTGCATTCATGCCGTATCACCTTTGCCAGCGGGCACATGGATGTTTTATATATATCTGCCACCTGAAACTTAGTCGGATCCAGTTTGTTGCCGGCACCCATACAGCTTATGACCGGCACATTGCTTTTTTTCGCCTGAGTGATTATTTCCAGCTTCGCAGTCACTGTATCCACTGCATCCACCACATATGAATATTCGCTGAAATCAAATTCATGTGCGTTTTCCGGCAGGTAAAAGCACTTTCGCACCTCCACCTGTGCATCCGGGTTTATGTCCAGTATGCGGTCACGCATGACTTCAACCTTGTACATGCCCAGCGTTCTGTGAGTTGCTATTATCTGTCTGTTTATATTGGTCAGACATACTTTATCATCATCGATAAGCACGAATGAACCCACTCCGGTTCTTGCCAGTGCTTCAACGGTATAACCGCCGACTCCGCCTATACCGAAAACCGCCACTTTTGACTCCGACAGTTTTTTCAGACTGTCCTCTCCCAACAGAAGCTGGCTTCTCGAAAACTGATTCAACATGTTGAGCCTCCGCACTGTTTCTGATATTCAGGTGTCACATCACGTCCCAGTGCTTTGAGCATTTTCTTATCGCTCTGAATCGTCGCACATGCCACCGTTGTCAGCATATCTCCGGTTATCGTCGCAGATGCTCCGGATGTAAATGCATATTCACCGTCGTTGGTAAGCAGTGCTCTTCCGGCTGCGAGCCTTATGTTAGCTGCAGGGTTATAATAACGGAACATTGCCACAGTTCTCAATATATCATCTTCCGACAGCTGTTCAAGATCCTCAAGGGGTGTTCCTTTTATCGGCATCAGAGCATTGATCGGTATCGAATCGATACCCAGCTCCGCCAGACTCACCGCCATATCTATCCTGTCCTCCCAGGTTTCTCCCATACCTATTATTCCGCCTGAGCAGGCGCACATTCCCTCTGCTTTGACTTTTTTCAGTGTTTCGATCTTCTGTTCGTATGTATGGGTCGTACATATATTCGGGAAATTTCTTCTGGATGTTTCTATATTGTGATGATAGCTCGTGACCCCGGCTTCGTGAAGCCTGTGCAACTGTTCTTCGGTGAGAAATCCCATAGATGCACATAGATCTATTTTACATTCTCTGTGCATAGTCTCGAATGCGTGCACAGCTTTATCGAACTCTTCACCATCAAGGGTTCTTCCTGATGTCACTATGGAAAAACGGTCCACTCCCTGGCTTTCATTGAATCTGCACGCTTCCACGATCTCCTCTTCAGGAAGCAGGCTGTACACATCGCAGTCAGTATGGTTATGGGATGACTGTGCACAGAATTTGCAGTTCTCCGTACACTGACCGCTTCGTCCGTTAATTATAGAGCACAAATCCACTTTATCTCCTACGAAATGTGCACGTATCCTGTCTGCACCTTCACACAGCTCTTTGAGGTCACATTCCAGAAAAACCGAAGAATCATCTTCTCGCCCCAGTTTTCTTCCGTCAATGATCTGCTGTGCCAGTTCTAATATATCCATGGATCTCATCACTCCTTTTCTTTTATCATGTATGAGTATATGTGAACATTATACATATCTTTTTAGTAGGTTTCAATGTATTTTCGCCATAATTCCGGTGGCATTATTCAGAATATAATAGTATCATGATTCTGTTGAGTAACAGAATTGTGCTGTGTAGGAATATTTCTCATACTTATCTGTGCCGGTATTATAACCGTTAAAACCCGGATCCTGGACGAGCATTCTCTGACATCCATATCAGGACTGGTTATTCAGATATCTCTGCCGGCATACATATTCATCAATGCCGTAAACAGTGCCACCAGGCATAGCCTTATGAGCAGTCTGATTATCGTTCCTCTGGCAATCTGCCTGTATATCATTCTCGTGGCTGTGTCCGCCGTCATCGAAAAAGCCTTTCATCTTCAGGGAAACAGAAAAGGGGTCTACAGGGCTTCCCTGGTTTTCGGAAATATCGGATTCATGGGAATACCTCTTGTAACTGTAATCTATCCTGATACTGCATTGCTTTATGTTTCGGTATTTACCATAGTTGACCAGATCTTTTTCTGGACATACGGCGTTCTGCTTACAAAACCGGTTTCCGACATAAGGCCTGTTCTGAAATGCGGTGAGCTTTACACAGGCATAATTGTTAAGATGACCATACTCCCTGTTGTGTGCTACATGATCATGTGCATTATCGGGCTCAGGCATGATATGGCCGGTACCCTGGCATTCCTGATTGCACTTCCTGGCATAGAAATGGTACCGATGCAGGCAAAAGTAAGTGGTTCAGATGGAGATTATGCGGTCAGTGCAATCATGCTGACGACAGTAATCTATCTGCTGACTCTGCCGATAGTCTCTCTATGTATTTCCTTCGGTGCTGTGATTAAGTGAATAATCAGGTTTGGCTGCAGGTGAACGTGGAATATGTGCAAAAAGAATTGTATGAGATAAAAAATTGCA